>NZ_JBNDHT010000141.1:0-17853 GCF_056755115.1 Rhizobium sp. SVR5-2C
CGTTATTATTGGCTTGATAGCCGCTCGGCACATTCAAGCACCGATTGGGGCACCGGCAGACGGCGGATCTCCTCGACAGTGTACCAGCCGAGGGCGGCTGCGTCGTCTGAAGCGACGGCCACGGATCCCCGGTCAGCCTCCACTGTGAAGACCGAGAGGAAGAAATGACTGCTGGTACTGCCGTCGGCTGCGTGGGTCTTCAGGTCGTAGGTCGCAAAGAGCCGGGGATTGAAGGCGCGGATGCCGGTCTCCTCCTCGAATTCGCGCAGTGCCGTCTGATCCGGCGTCTCGCCATCCTCGGCTCGGCCGCCGGGAAAGGCGTACATGTCGGCGGACGGAGGATTGCGGCGGAGCACGAGAAGGAAGCGGCCGTCGCGCTCGAGGATCGCCGAAGATGCTGCTCTTGGATTTGAAGTCATGATATGCCGTTTCTACACTCAGCCGAAGATTGCCGTATTCTCGTCTTGAATATTCAATCGCCGAATCGAAGGGAAGGGCGCTCTGACATACATCGTTTATGCTCTTGCAGCGGTTTTCGAAATCGCCGGCTGCTTCGCTTTCTGGGCATGGCTGGGGATGGGCAAGCCGATCTGGTGGCTCGCGCCGGGCATGGTTTCGCTTGCCCTTTTCGCCTGGCTGTTGACGCTGGTGCCGAGCGAGGCGGCCGGGCGCATCTTCGCGGCCTATGGCGGCATTTATATCGTTGCGTCGCTTCTGTGGCTCTGGCTGGTGGAAAACCGGACACCGGACCGCTGGGATATCGGCGGCGCAACCGTCTGCCTTGCGGGAACGGCGATCATCCTCTTCGGGCCGCGCAGCTGACCCAAGCCTTGACCACCGCCAAACAGGGTGCAAAGACAGGGCGATGTGCGGACGCTATGCCTTGACGCTAACCCCGGAAGAGCTGAAGGAACTGCTTGGGCTGTTGGAGCTCGAGGACTTTCCCGCGCGCTATAATATTGCTCCGACGCAGCCGATTCTCGTCGTCGTTTCCGGCGAATCCCGGGAGAATGGCAGCAATCTGCCGGATCGCCGTGCCGTGCTCGTGCGTTGGGGTTTCACGCCCTCCTGGGTGAAGGATCCGAAGGAGTTTCCGCTGCTGATCAACGCGCGGGCCGAAACCGCTGTCGGCAAGGCATCCTTCCGCGCCGCCATGCGCCATCGCCGGGTGCTCGTCCCGGCCTCCGGCTTTTACGAGTGGCACCGCCCGTCAAAGGAAAGCGGCGAGAGCTCGCAGGCCTACTGGATCAAGCCCCGGCGTGGCGGCGTGGTCGCCTTCGCCGGACTGATGGAGACCTGGTCTTCGGCCGACGGTTCGGAGGTCGATACGGGCGCGATCCTGACCACGGCGGCGAACGCTTCCATCGCGCCGATCCACGATCGCATGCCGGTCGTCATCAAGCCTGAGGATTTCTCCCGCTGGCTCGACTGCAAAACGCAGGAGCCGCGCGACGTCGCCGACCTGATGAAGCCTGCCGAGGAGGATTTCTTCGAAGCGATCCCCGTTTCCGACAAGGTCAACAAGGTTGCCAACATGGGGGCGGATCTGCAGATGCCGGTCGTCATCGAGAAGCCGCCGAAACCGCCCGGCAGAAAGCCCGGCGACGGCCAGCTCAGCCTCTTCTGAAATCTCCACATCATTCAGCACTCCCGGAAAATTTATGTTCTCTTTCTCCGCTGCCCTCTCGGGCTTCTCTCTTGGCGCATCCCTCATCGTTGCCATCGGCGCGCAAAATGCCTTCGTGCTGCGCCGGGGATTGCTGCGCTCGCATGTCTTCGTCATCTGCCTGATCTGTGCTCTGTCGGACGCACTGCTGATCGTCGCCGGTGTCGGCGGTCTTGGAACGTTGGTGTCGCAGTCGCCGCTGCTGATTTCGGTCGTCACGCTGGGCGGCGCGATTTTTCTCGGCGCATATGCCGTGATGGCCTTCCGCCGCTCGCTCCATCCAGGTGCCATGAAGGCGGGCACGCCGGAAGGACTGGGACTGAAAGCGGCGATCGCAACCTGCCTTGCTTTCACCTTCCTCAACCCGCACGTCTATCTGGATACGGTCCTGCTACTTGGCAGCCTGTCAGCCGCCTATCACGGGCCGGATCGGATCGCCTATGGAGCAGGCGCCGCGATCGCCTCGTTCGTGTGGTTTTTCGGGTTGGGATACGGTGCGCGGCTGCTGCAGCCGGTCTTCGCAAAACCCGCCGCGTGGCGGGTCCTGGATGTCATTATCGGGATCGTCATGAGCCCGCTGGCAATCAGTCTGCTCGTCCGCTTTTTCAAGCCCGCTTAGGATGAGAACCTAGGCGGTCTTTTTGACGAGGGGCGGCTTGCTCTTCAGCATCAGCGCGGCTGCCAGCACGGCTCTCAGGCCGAGCGGCCGGTAATTTGCAGTGAGATCCGGTTTGTGCGTTTGTTCCGCCGGGCCAGTCTTAATCGAGGTCACGATACTCTCCTTACGTGCTACTCCAGACTCTTACCCTTCGCTCTTTCGCCTCCAACATCGACAAAATCGAGGCATGGCCAATCAGGAATTGTGTCCGCCGACCACATTGCGCGAGGTTTGACGCCAACGCCACGCGTTCGTGATCACTTACCGAGAGCGTAGTGGATTAGATGTGGCGGCCGATATCGTCGTCGCCAACGCCCGGCTCTTCGATCGTGAGCGTTCCGTATTTCTGCTTCCACTTGCGTGCTCCGAAGGGGAGGGAGAGCAGATAGACGACGACCGTGAACACCATGACTTCCCAGGTGAAGCTCATCAGCAGAGCGACATAGAGCACCACTCCGAGCATCATCGGCAGCACCAGATCACGCCGCAGCCGGTTGCCCTCCGACTTGCCGGACCAGACGGGCAGGCGGCTGATGAGCAGGAAGGCGATGAGAACGGTATAGGCGGACGAGATATAGGCGAAGGTGCGGTCCGTCGTGAGACCGAGGAAGCCGAGATAGACGGGCAGGAGCACCAGCATGGCGCCGGCAGGCGCGGGGACACCGACGAAATATTCGGACTGCCAGGGCGCCCGGTTTTCCCGCTCGGCCATGACGTTGAAGCGGGCGAGGCGCAGGCCCGCGGCGATCGCATAGATCAGAGCAGCGATCCAGCCGATGGAACGCGCCCCGTCCAGGGCGAAAACATAGACCACGAGAGCGGGCGCGACGCCGAAATTGACGATATCGGCCAAGGAATCCATCTGCGCGCCGAACTTGGAGGTCGCCTTCATCAGTCGCGCCACACGCCCGTCGATCCCGTCGAGAAAGGCGGCGATCAGCACCATGATCACCGCCAGTTCGTAGCGATTCTCGAAGGCGAGCCGGATACCGGTGAGGCCGGCGCAGATTGCCAGGATGGTGATGAGATTGGGAACCACAAGGCGCAGCGGGATCTCACGCAGCCGCGGGCCGCGCGCCGAGTCGTTCGGGCCGTTCGGTTCGAAGGGCGGGAAAGGCGTTTGCATATCGCGCTCCATTCGTTCTAGCTGCGGCGGCTGATGACCGGTCCCTTGGGATAACCGAATTCGGCCAACACGGTTTCGCCGGCTATCGCTGTCTGACCCACGGCAACGCGCGCCACGGCACCGGCCGGGAGGAATACGTCAACCCGCGAGCCGAAGCGGATGAGACCGAAGCGCTCGCCGGCATCCAGCGGCTCGTTCGTGTTTGCCCAGCAGAGAATGCGGCGAGCGACGAGGCCTGCGATCTGCACGACGCCGATCTGGCCGTGACTTGTTTCGATCACGAGGCCGTTGCGCTCGTTGTCTTCGCTCGCCTTGTCGAGTTCGGCATTCACGAAGCTGCCCGACCGGTAGTTGATGCTCACCACGCGGCCACGCATCGGCGCGCGGTTCACGTGGCAGTTGAACACGTTCATGAAGACCGAGATGCGAAGCATCGGCTCGTGGCCGAGGCTCAGCTCGGCAGGCGGCGTCACCATCTGGACCGAGGAAACCTTGCCATCGGCCGGTGAGATCACGAGATCATCGTCCTGCGGCGTCATGCGCTCGGGATCGCGGAAGAAATAGGCGCACCAAACCGTTAGAACGAGGCCGATCCAGAAGAGCGGCTCGTAGATCCAGCCAAGGATCAGCGAGGCTACGAAGAAGGCCGCGACGAACACATAGCCTTCCTTGTGCACCGGAACGATCGTATTTCGAACGGTATTGAGCAAGCTCATAGACGCTGGTCTCCTCGCGCTTTTCGTTCCGGTTACAGAAAAAGTCATGCGGGGGCAATGCCACCGCGTCCGGCTTAGCCTTCATGATGCGTGGTTCTAAACAACAAAACGGCAGAGTGACGGTTTGGTTCGCGCTACGTTGCCGGAGCAAGGCGAGAAACAACGCCCATGTCGTCGCTTTCGCGCACCTGCTTCAGATGTTCTTCAGCCTGTGTCGCTTCGCGCTGGCGGTTCCACATGGAGGCGTAGAGGCCGTTCTTTTCCAGCAGAGCCGTATGCGTGCCGCGCTCGGCGATTTCGCCGCTCTTCAAGACGATGATCTCGTCCGCGCCGATGACAGTCGACAGGCGGTGAGCGATGACTAGCGTCGTGCGGTTCTTCGAAACGACGTCGAGTGCGGCCTGTATCTCCCGCTCTGTCGTCGTGTCGAGCGCCGATGTCGCCTCGTCGAGGATCAGGATCGGCGGAGCCTTCAGGATGGTGCGGGCGATTGCGACGCGCTGCTTCTCGCCGCCCGAAAGCTTCAATCCCCGCTCGCCGACCTTGGTCTCGAAGCCCTCCGGCATTAGATCGATGAAATGCGCGATCTGCGCAATTTCCGCGGCCGTCTTCACTTCGGCGTCGCTGGCCGAGGGGCGGCCGTAGCGGATGTTATAGGCGACGGTATCGTTGAAAAGCACCGTATCCTGCGGAACCATGCCGATCGCCGTGCGAAGGCTTTTCTGAGTGACGCGGCGGATATCCTGGCCATCGACGGTGATTGCCCCGCTCTGGATGTCGTAGAAACGGTAGAGCAGCCGGGAAAGCGTCGATTTGCCGGCGCCGGACGGACCGACGACCGCGACGGTCTTGCCGGCCGGCACTTCAAAGGAGATGCCCTTGAGGATCGGACGAGCAGGGTCATAGGAGAAATGCACGTCCTTGAAGTTGATTGCGCCCTGGCCGATCTTGAGCGGGGTCGCATCCTGCGCATCCGTCACTTCGGCCTTCACGTCGAGCAGGTCGAACATATGCTCGATATCCGTGATGCCCTGGCGGATTTCGCGGTAGACGAAGCCGATGAAATTCAGCGGCACGGCAAGCTGAAGCAGCATGGAGTTGACGAAAACGAAGTCGCCGATAGTCTGCTCGCCGCGCTGCACGGCGAAGGCCGAGAGCACGAGCATGACCGTCGTGCCGAGGCCGAAGATGACGCCCTGACCGAAGTTCAGCCAGCCGAGCGAGGTCCAGACTTCGGTTGCCGCCTTTTCATAGCGCTCCATCGATTTGTCGAAGCGCTTGGCCTCCATCTCCTCGTTGCCGAAGTATTTCACGGTTTCGAAGTTCAGGAGCGAATCGATCGCCTTGGTGTTGGCGTCGGTATCGCTGTCGTTCATCGCCCGGCGGATGGCGATGCGCCAATCGGATGCGCGGATCGTGAACCAGATATAGGCCCAGACGGTGAACGCGGTGACGGCAAGATAGGAGAAGCCGTAGCCCAACCAGAAGATAACGGCCGTCAGCAGGAATTCGATGACGGTCGGTACCGAGTTCAGGATCGTGAAACGCACGATCGTCTCGATACCCTTGGTGCCGCGCTCGATGATGCGCGACAGTCCGCCGGTCTTGCGCTCCAGATGGAAGCGCAGCGACAGCTCGTGCATATGCACAAAGGTCCGGTAGGCGAGCTGGCGGACGGCATACTGTCCGACGCTGGCAAAGAGCGCATCGCGAAGCTGGTTCAGTCCGAGCTGGATCAGGCGCGTGAGGTTATAGGCGATGACCAGCGCGGTCGCGCCGGCGAGAAGCGGCGGCAGGGTTCCGGAAAGATCCATCCTGCCATTCAGGGCATCGGTCGACCATTTGAAGAAATAGGGGACAAGCAGCAGAACGAATTTGGAGACCAGCAGGTAAACCGACGCCCAGACGACGCGCATCTTCAGATCCGGCCGGCCGGCCGGCCACATGTAGGGCCAAAGATTGAGGAGCGTGCGGAGGAGTTTGGAGTCCGAGACTGTCTTGCCGTTTGCCATGTCTATCTCCAGCCCGATTGGGCCTGCCCGCGAAAGCGGCGTTTCAGTACGGCAAACGTGCAAAAAGCGGAGATGCCCGATTGAGCCTCCGCAGACAGGATCGCCGTCCCCGCCACATAGGCCAAGGGGCGGACGAATACAATGCTAAGGTCGGGCGTCAGAGCGTTTACCTTCTCCCCGGCGGGGAGAAGGTAGCGGCAGGCGGATGATGGCTGGTCTAACGTCTAGAGATGATGGCCAGAAAGACGCTTGCGATGAAGCTCCTCGGCGTTCGGCAAAGCGTCCTTGGGCACGCCGAAAATCTGACCAGGCAGAATACGGTCCGGATTAACGATCTGGGCCTCGTTTGCCATGTAGATCGTCGTATAGCGGACGCCGAGGCCGTAAACGCGGCGCGAAATCTGCCAGAGCGTATCGCCGCGGCGGATGATGACCGTGCTGTTGCTCGCTGTCAGCGGCGCCTGCTCGATCGTCTTCGGTTGGCTCGGGTCGCTGGTGGCGACTTCATTGGGAGTCGGTGCACTGGTCGCCTCCGGTGCGGACGCAAATCCGTCGATCATCGTTCCAAGCTTGTCCAGGGCAGCGCCTACCGACGTCGCATCCGTTGGCAGGGCATGAAGCATTGCAAGCGCACTGGAGGCGGACTGCGACGCGGTGCCGGCGGCCTGCTTGAAGGCAGGCGTTGCGTTCGCTGCCGGAAGGAATTCAGCGATGGAACTGAGGGCAAATTCCGTTGCAGAGCGTGCAGCCGCGAGCTGCTCGTCGCTGGGAACCTTGCCCTCGGCATAGAGACCCTTCAGCAGCGCGAATGCCTTGCTCGCATCGGTCTTCAGCTTGCCCAGTTCGCCTTCGTCGAGGGGAACCATCGCCTCTGCGCCGTCTGCAGCCGGGCTGGCGGGCTGTGCCGCGACCGTGACCTGGTCGCCTGCCGGGCGGTTGAAATTGACGGAGGCCCGAATCAGAACCTTGCCGCTGCCATCGACGACATCGACGCGGATCTTGTGATCTCCGACGGAGAGATCCATGGCGCCGTCGATGACGAAATGGCCGTCGGCACCGGCTGTCGCCTTGCCGATCAGCTTGTCGTCGGCATAGGCAAGTACAGTTGCATTTGCCTTGGCACTACCGGCGACGAAGATCTTCTTGCCTTCGATCTCGACGGCGTTGACCATCACTTCGGCAGGTGCCGAAGGTGCAGCATTGCCATCCGCCTGCGGTGAGGTTGAAACCGCCGGTGCCGTACTGGCGATATCGGCCGAGCCAGCCACCACGGCAGGCGGCTGTGTTGAGGCTAACTGTTCGCCTGTCGCGGGCGCAGCCGGCTGTGTCGCGGCCGCAGCCGCCGGAGTCTCGGCCTTCGGCGCCGTAATGATGCGGCTTGCCGCGCCGGGCTTGGAAACCATGGCCAGCAGTTCGGATCCGCTGCCGTCCTTCGGCACCGAAACGGTCGCGACTTCTTCGGAGGTCTGGCTCTTGCCGTCCTTGCCGGTTGCCTTGAGTACGATCTGGTGGTCGCCCGGCGCCAGCGGATTGTCGAGAACAGCGGCAAAATCACCAGTCGGGCCGACTTCGGTGGTCGTAACCAGCTTGTCGCCGTCGAAAATTTCAAGCTTGCTGTTCGGCGCGGCGGAACCGGCGATCACGGTCGAGCCATCCGGCTCTACGCGCAGGACGTCGAAAGCGGGAAGCTTGGGTCCGGAAGTGGCCTCGGCTGCAGGGGCGTTCGCCGCAGGCTGGCTCTCGGCCGCGCCGGAGAGTGCCGCCTCGGCCTTTACGAGTGCGGCAAGCGCGTCGGCGATATTTTCCGGCAGGTTTTGAACGATGACCAGCGCCTTTGCGGCGCCGTCCTTGGCTTTCGTGACGGTGGCCGTCGTCGCCGGATCGGAGCCGTCGGGAATTGCGAAATCGGCGAGCGCCTTCAACGAGTCTGTCGCCTTTGTCCTGGCGGCGCCGAATGCTTCGGCCGTCGGACCCTTGCCGTCTGCGAAGAGTGCCTTAAGTTGCGTGAGAGACTGACCTGCGTCGGCGGCAAGACGGCCGACCTTTTCGGTCGTAGCAGCCGCGTCGGCAGCCGCGTTACGCGTGGTCTTGCCGGCTTCTTGTACCGTGTTCTTGACCTGGGAGCCTGCTTGATTGATGGCATCGCCGATTTTTGACGCATCGTCGCCGATCCGGGGCATGACCACGAAGACCATCAAAAGGATTGCAATTCCAAGCACTGCAAAGGCCAGCAAGCCGGCGCGGTTTCTCATCATTACGTCTCCCCAGGCGGCAAAATGTGCCGGTACATCAAAAATTGCTAGCGATTCCCGTTGCTTTGCACAAGCATTCAAAGCAATAACGCAGGCTCAACGCGCAGCTTTTCTTTCATTTTTCTTGACTGCTGAGGCATGGAATAGTTGTTTGCCCCTATGAACGATCAATCTCATTCGATTCAGTCGATCTGCGTTTACTGCGGCTCAAGGCCCGGAGGAGACGCAGCGTACATGGCTGCCGGGCGTGCATTCGGCAAGGAAATCGCCGAATACGGCCTCCGCCTCATCTATGGCGGCGGCACCAAGGGCATCATGGGCGCTGTTGCGAGCGGCGTGCTTTCCAATGGGGGGCAGGTGACCGGCATCATCCCCGAATTCCTGATCGACATGGAGGCGACTCGCCATTCCCTCGGCCAGCTCAACGAACTTATTGTAACGCCGGACATGCATACGCGCAAACATATGATGTTCGAGCGTTCCGACGCCTTCGTGGCGCTTCCGGGCGGGATCGGCACGCTGGAAGAAATCGTCGAGATCATGACATGGGCTCAGCTTGCCCGCCACGAGAAGCCGATGGTGTTCGCCAACATCAAGGGCTTCTGGGATCCGATGATGGAGCTGATGCGGCACATGACGGAAGAGGGCTTCGTCCACACGGCTCACAGGGTCCAGCCGCTGGTCATCGACGATATTTCTGGAATCATCCCCGCCATCATGGCGCAGGCAGCGGAACTCGCTGCCGACCGTGAGGGGGAGGATGCCGTAATTTCGAAGATGTAAGGACGGGCTAAAGCGCGTCGCGATCTTTCAGAATCGCTTAGCGCTTAATTCCTTTGTTTTCGCGCATGCCTTAGCCCGAAACCGGTCCCCACTTTCCGGAGACCTGCTTAGCGCCCGCGCGTCGCGTTCAGCATCGACCACGTATAAAGCACGAGGCCTGCCCAGATGAGCGGGAAGGCGATCATGCGTGCAGTGCCGAGCGGCTCGTGAAAGGCGAAGATGGCGATCAGGAAGATCATCGTCGGCGCGATATACTGCATGATGCCGATCGTCGACAGCCGGAGCAGCTTGGCGCCGTTTGCATAGATCATCAGCGGCACGGCGGTGATCAGGCCGCAGCCGAGCAGCAGCGCTGTATCGGCGAGGCCGGTGCGGTAGAGGTGACCCTCGCCGCTACCGAGCTCCATATAGAGGATGTAGAGCAGGGCCGGTAAGCTGAGGATCAGCACTTCGAGGAAGAAGCCCTGATTGGGGCCGAGCGGCAGCGTCTTGCGCAAGAGAGCGTAGAAACCCCAGGTGACGGCGAGCACCAACGCAACCCAGGGAATGCCACCGCTGTCGATGGCAAGCACGATGACAGCGATGCCGGCAAGGCAGATCGCTGCGATCTGAAGAGGCTGCAGCCTCTCCTTGAGCAGGACGGCAGCGAGGAAGATGCTGAACAACGGGTTGATGAAATAACCGAGCGCGGCATCGAGCGCATGGCCGGCCCCGATCGCCCAGACATAAGTGCCCCAGTTGACGGTGATGAGTGACGCCGTCAGCGCCGCCATCGCCAGCATGCGCGGCGAGCGCAGCGCGATGGCAATGTCTTGCGTGCGCCCGAGGGCGAACAGCACGGCGCCTGCCAAAGGCACAGACCAGATAATGCGGTGCGCGATCACCTCCGCCGGCGAGATATGCGCCACGGCCTTCATGTAGAAGGGCAGGAAGCCCCACAGAAAATAGGCCGTCAGTGCGAAGGCGAAGCCGCGTGCGCTATCCTCGTTCTTGATGGCAGGTTGGCTCGCCTCGGCAGACATCGGGGGTGTTTCCATATTTGTTCTGGTTATGGACCCGATTAACCCAAGCGGCATGAATAGGCCAATTCATTTCGGTGAATGAATGTGCAGCGGTTTTGAACCTCTCCAGTTCACTCCGCCGCGATCTTACCCGCCAGCTGCCGGTTCTTCATCAGCTTGTAGATGACGGAATCCATCAGCGCCTGGAAGGAGGCATCGATGATATTTTCCGACACGCCGACCGTCCACCAGCGCACGCCGCTCGAGTCGGTGGATTCGATGAGAACGCGCGTGATCGCCTCCGTGCCGCCGTTGAGGATGCGCACCTTGAAGTCGGCAAGCACGAGATCGTCGATTTCATGCTGGTACTTGCCGAAATCCTTGCGCAGTGCCAGGTCGAGCGCGTTGACCGGGCCGTCGCCTTCGGCCACCGACATGATCGTGTGGCCCTCGATGACGATTTTCACGACGGCCTCCGAGACGATCTTCACCCGTCCGTGGGAATCGAAGCGGCGCTCGACCATCACCCGGAAACCTTCGACCGAGAAGAATTCCGGAATGGTGCCGAGCGTACGGCGGGCAAGCAGCTCGAAGCTTGCATCCGCGCCCTCATAGGCATAGCCCGAGGCTTCCCGTTCCTTGACGATGGAGATCAGCCGGTCCAGCTTCGGATCGTCCTTGGCGACCTCGATGCCGCGGCGTTTGAGCACGTTGATGAAGTTCGCCTTGCCGCCCTGGTCGGACACCATGACCTTGCGGAAGTTGCCGACGCTTTCCGGCGGCACGTGTTCGTAAGTGCGCGGATCCTTGAGCAGGGCGGAGGCATGGATGCCGGCCTTCGTCGCGAAAGCCGAAGCGCCGACATAAGGCATCTGGTGATCCGGCGAACGGTTCAGGAGCTCGTCGAAAGCGTGGGACAGGCGCGTGAAATTCGTGAGCCGTTCGGCATCGATGGTGGTTTCGAAGCGCGTGCTGTAGGTGTCCTTGAGGGCGAGTGTCGGGATCAGCGTCACCAGATTGGCATTGCCGCAACGCTCGCCGATGCCGTTCAGCGTCCCCTGGATCTGACGGGCGCCTCCCTCGATGGCTGCCAGCGAATTGGCGACGGCCTGGCCCGTATCGTTATGCGCGTGGATGCCCAGACAGTCACCGGGAACGCCTGTCGAAATCACCGCTTCGACGATGGCTCGGATTTCGGGAGGCTGCGCCCCGCCGTTGGTGTCGCAGAGCACGACCCAGCGGGCGCCGGCTGCATAGGCCGTCTTCGCGCAGGCGAGCGCATAGGCGGGGTTGGCCTTGTATCCGTCGAAGAAGTGCTCGCAGTCGACCATTGCCTCCTTGCCGGCAGCAACCGCTGCCTTCACGCTTTCGGCGATGCATTCGAGGTTTTCCTCTTTGGTGCATCCGAGCGCGACTTCGACGTGGTAGTCCCAGCTCTTGGCGACGAAGCAGATCGCATCGCTCTTTGCCTGCAGCAGCGCCGCAAGCCCCGGATCGTTGGAGGCTGAAACTCCGGGCCGCTTCGTCATGCCGAAAGCAACGAAACTTGCCTGGCCGGTGCGCTTCTCGCCGAAGAACGCCGTATCCGTCGGGTTCGCCCCCGGATATCCGCCCTCGACATAGTCGAGGCCGAACTCGTCCAGAATGGTCGCGATCGCAATCTTGTCCTCGACCGAAAAGTCGATGCCGGGCGTCTGCTGCCCGTCCCGGAGCGTCGTGTCGAAGAGGTAGATTTTTTCGCGTGTCATGATGTTGGTTCCGTCGGCCTCGAAGGCACTTGTTACTTTCCGGCGAATTTGTCGGTTGCCCGGATCAGCCGATCCAGAATGCCGGGCTCCGAAAACGCGTGGCCCGCGCCTTCGATCAGATGGAATTCCGCCGTCGGCCAGGCCTTGTGCAGCGCCCAGGCGAAGCGGGCGGGGCAGGGCATGTCGTAGCGGCCATGGACGATGACGCCCGGAATGTCCTTCAGCTTGTGGGCGTCGCGGATCAGTTGCCCTTCCTCCAGCCAGCCGGCATTGACGAAGAAGTGGTTTTCGATGCGGGCAAACGCATAGGCGAATTCCGCTTCCTCGAACTTGCCGCTGGTCGATTTTTCCGGCAGCAACGTGATCGTCTCGCCTTCCCAGATGCTCCAGGCATGGGCGGCTTCGAGCGCAACGGCCCGGTCGGCGCCAGTCAGCCTCCGATTATAGGCCTGCATCATCTCGTGGCGCTCTTCCGGCGGGATCGGTGCGATGAAGCGCTCCCATTTGTCCGGGAACATCTCCGAGACGCCGAACTGATAGTACCAGTCGAGCTCGGCCTTGGTCAGCGTATAGATGCCGCGGACGACGAGTTCGGAAGCCCGCTCGGGATGCTTTTCGGCATAGGCAAGCGCCAGCGTCGAACCCCAGGAGCCGCCGAAGACCAGCCACTTGTCGACTCCAACCATCTCGCGCAGCCGCTCGATGTCGGCGACGAGATCCCAGGTCGTATTGGCCTCGAGGCTTGCATGCGGGGTGGACTTGCCGCAGCCGCGCTGGTCGAACAGCAGGACATCGTAGAGCTTCGGGTCTAAGAGCCTGCGATGGACCGCCGAAAAACCGCCGCCCGGGCCGCCATGCAGGAAGACGGCAGGCTTGGCGCCGGGCGTACCCGAGCGCTCCCAATAGATCTTGTGACCGCCGCCGACATCGAGATGGCCCGACGCATAGGGTTCGATTTCGGGATAGAGGGTACGCAGGACTTCGGTCATATCTTCAAGCCTTTCTCGGGCCATGTCTTGGTATCGTGATCGGGATGCTGGAAGGAGATGATCTGCTCCTGCCGGGAATAGAAATCCTGGTCCTTGTGGACCGGAGCCTCGAAGATCGTTTCGACCCAGGGCAGGCGTGAGTCGTAGTTGACCTGGATCTGCGGCGCGAGATCACTGCGATCGTCGAAGGTGCCGATGGCAAGCTCCAGCCCGCCGGGATGCCGGTAGGTCATCGGCGTGCCGCAGTTGCTGCAGAAGCCGCGGTCGATATTGACCGAGGACTGGAAATAGCTCGGCTCGCCGCGCGTCCATTCCATGCCTTCATCCGGCGCCGTGACGAGCGCGGAAAAGAAGCCGCCGAACTGCTTCTGGCACATGCGGCAATGGCAGATCGACGGACGCCCCAGCTTGCCGCTGATGCGGAAGCGCACGGCGCCGCACTGACACCCGCCCGTTCGAATGGGTTCGCTCATGTCTGTGCTCCGGATGGCCAGTGGGTCGTGTCGTGATCGGGATGTTGGTAGGAGATGACCTCATTGATGAATTCGGCCGCCTCGGCATCGTCCTCCGTCCGCATTCCGGGAAGCTCGTGCAGGCTATCCGTAAACGGCAGCTTACCTTCGATGCCGTATTGGATCGTCGGCGGCAGCAGGGCCGGATCGTCGAAGGCGCCTGCAGCGATCGCCAGCCCATCCGGCGCCTCATAGGTTAGCGGCGTGCCACAGTCTGCGCAGAAGCCGCGCTCGACGAAATTGGACGATCGGAATTTTTTCCGTTCGCCGCGCGTCCAAACAAGATCGGCCCCGCGCACCGAAACCAGCGGCGCATAGTAGCTGCCAAACGCCTTCTGGCACATGCGGCAGTGACAGATCGACGAGTGCGTAAGCTCGCCGTCCACCCGGAAGCGGACGGCACCGCACTGGCAGCCGCCGGTGTAGATCTTGCTCATGCCCGATCCTTTCCTATGACGCGCAGGATATGCAGGCAGACGTTGTCGATATTCTTGAGTACGTCGTCATTCCAGAAACGAAGAACTGTCCAGCCGTCCCGCTCCAGGCGCACGCGGCGCACATCGTCATGGAGAGCGTTCGGCGCCAATGCATGCTGCGAACCGTCGATCTCAACAATCAGGCGATGTTCCGGACAGGCGAAATCGGCAACATAGCCGGCGACCGGCATCTGTCGCCGAAAGCTCAAACCCATCAGGCGGTGCGCGCGAAGTTCGTTCCAGAGACGAAGCTCGGCATCCGTCATCGTCTTGCGCATGCGCCGGGCGTTCGCGCGCCGTTGCGGCGGAACCGGTGCATGCGGCATGCCGTGCTCCTTGCTCTGAAGTGAGGGGGCACCCCCCTCTGCCCTGCCGGGCATCTCCCCCACAAGGGGGGAGATCGGATAGTAGCGAACTCCCGCCCTGAACAAAGGCCTCGGATGGCCGAAGCTGTTCGGAGTGCGATCAATATTCCGGGAAGCCGGCACGTCTTGCCGATCTCCCCCCTTGTGGGGGAGATGCCCGGCAGGCCAGAGGGGGGTATATGCCGCCGCCCGTCCCATATTACCGCTTCACCTCCCAGGTCGTCACCCGCTCGCCGGTCGCCGGGTCCTTGCCGTCCTTAAGCTGGATTCCCTCGGCGGCAAGCGTTTCGCGGATCTTGTCGGCCTCGGCGAAATTTTTCGCCTTCAGCAACTCGAGTCGCGCACGCACGCGGGCGTCGATTTCTGCGGCGACCGCCTCATCGACTTCCGTCTTTTTCGGCTGAATCCCGAGAAGGGCGGCACTTGCGGCGAAAACGGCCGCATCGCCGGATTGCGCCAGCGCATGAAGCGCCTGAACGGCGGCAACCGTGTTCAGATCGTCGGCGAGCGCATTCAGCACAGCTGGATCTGGTGCCGCTGTGCGGGCGTCCGCCACGGGCCACTTCGACAGCAAGCGTTCCGCCTCCTCAAGTCGCTTGACCGAAAAGTCGATCGGCTCGCGGTAATGCGTCATCAGCATCGCGAGCCGCAGCACTTCGCCCGGCCATTTCCGGCCGCCGAATGTCTCGGTGTGCAGCAGTTCATAGATGGTGACGAAATTGCCTTCGGACTTCGACATCTTGCGGCCTTCGACCTGCAGGAAGCCGTTGTGCATCCAGATATTCGCCATGACATCCGTGCCATGCGCGCAACGCGATTGCGCAATCTCGTTCTCGTGGTGCGGGAAGATCAGGTCCAGCCCGCCGCCGTGAATGTCGAAGACCTCGCCGAGGTAGCGTTCGCTCATCGCCGAGCACTCGATATGCCAGCCGGGGCGGCCTCGGCCCCAGGGGCTTTCCCAGCCGGGCTCGATTTCGGTCGAAAGTTTCCAGAGAACGAAATCGCCGGGGCTTTTCTTGTGCGCGTCGACGGCGATGCGGGCACCTGCCTGCTGCTCGTCGAGATTGCGCTTCGAAAGCGCGCCGTAATCCGCCATGGATCTGGTGTCGAACAGCACTTCGCCGCCCGCCTGATAGGCATGGCCCTTGGCAATCAGCTTCTCGATGATCTCGATCATCTGCGGGATGCTGTCGGTGGCGCGCGGCTGGACGGTCGGGTCGAGGCAGCCAAGCATCCTGGCGTCGTCGAGGAACTGTTTTTCCGTCTTTTCGGTGACGGCGCGGATCGCCTCGTTCAGCGGCAGGCCGGGATAATCGCGCAGCGCCCGCGCGTTGATTTTGTCATCGACGTCGGTGATGTTGCGCGCATAGGTGATGTGTTCGGCGCCATAGACGTGCCGGAGCAGCCTGAAGAGCACGTCGAAGACGATGATCGGGCGCGCATTGCCGATATGGGCGAAATCATAGACGGTCGGGCCGCAGACATACATGCGGACATTCCGCGGGTCGATCGGGACGAAATCCGTCTTCTCGCGCGTCAGCGTGTTGTACAGCTTGAGTTCCGGCTGGCCGGCCATGTCTATTCTCCCAAATGCGATGATCCGAAAAATACCGGCACCGGCGGGCCGGGGCGTTTCTCATCTTTGCGTATCTGGGAGACGAAAACGGCCAGGCCAGCGAGCGCGCTAGCGAATAATCTTCCGGCAGATGATGCAGATAACCGTTTTCATGGCGGGTTTTATGGCGCGGGAACGGTGTTTGGTCAAGGGGGTGAGGAGCGGTCCGGCGTCGGCCGGAGCAATCGATCCAGTGAATCGATTGCAGCGACGAACGCCCGAAGCGCAAGCGCAAAGCCGGGGCGCGCCACCCGCGCAAACGTGCTAGAGAAGAGCTGAATTTCTGCAGGGATGCCACGTGAGGAAAACAGCGCGCCGCTCCATTATCGGCATCGTCATTCTGGCAGTCGCATCCGCGCTGTATCTGGCCTACGATCGCGCAATGTTTCGTTTCACTCCTCCGTCGCTGGAAAACTATCCCATTCAGGGAATCGACATCAGTCATCATCAGGGCAGCATCGATTGGAAGAGGCTCGCTGCCCAGCCGAATGTCCGCTTTGCCATCATGAAGGCGACTGAGGGCGGTGATCACCGGGACCGGCTCTTTGTGGAGAACTGGCAGGCTGCGAAAGACGCCGGCATCGTGCGCGGGGCGTATCATTTCTTCACCTTCTGCCGCCCCGGCCGTGAGCAGGCGCAGAATCTGCTGGCGACGGTTCCCGTGGAGCTGGGCACGTTGCCGATCGCGATCGATCTCGAGTTCACCGGCAATTGCGGCAAGGTTCCGACCCTCGAAGAGCTGAGCGCCGAGATCAACGCATTCGTCACCGAGCTGAAGGGGAGTTACTCCGGCAAGCCGATCTTCTATCTCAACCAGGAATTCTTCGATCAGTACCTGAAGGGCAACGAAGCGAGGTTCCCGGATCACTATCTGTGGCTGCGGAGCATAGCAAAGGAGCCAGGTCGGAAGGATTGCGGCCAGTGGTCGATATGGCAATTTGCTGACAACGGGACGCTTGATGGCATTCAGGGGCCGGTCGACCTCAATGCGCTATGCCCATCGCAAACACCATTCGCGGCTCTGTTTACTTCCTTGGCAGCGAAGAAGTAGCCGCCCCTCTTACTCCGGCAGCCGGTAGTCCACGAGCTTGTTCTCGCGCACGACGAACAGCTTGCCCGTTTCGGTGACATCGGGGCCGACGAGCGGCAGGATCGCCTTGGCGACTTCGGAAGGATGCGGAAGCGTTTCCGGATCTTCGCCGGGCACCGCCTGGGCGCGCATCGCGGTGCGCGTCGCGCCGGGGTCGACGCTGGTGACGCGGAGCGGCGTGCGCTGTGTTTCGCCGGCCCAGGTCCGGGCCAACGCCTCGACAGCCGCCTTGGACGCGGAGTAGACGCCCCAGAATGGCCTGCACTTATGGGCAGCGCCCGACGACATGATGACCGCGCGGCCGGCGTCGGAACGCGCCAGCAAAGGATCGACGGAGCGGATCAACCGCCACGTCGCCGTCACGTTGATGTTCATCACCTTCTCGAAGACCTTCGCCTCGATATGGCCGATCGGCGAAATCACGCCGAGCACGCCGGCATTGGCGACCAGGATATCGAGCTTGCCCCAGCGCTCGAAGATCGAGGCGCCGAGCGCGTCGATGGCGTTCATGTCGGCGAGATCGAAGGGAACCAGCGTCGCCGTGCCGCCCACGGCCTTGATCGCATCGTCGAGGTCCTCGAGGCCGCCGACCGTGCGGGCGCAGGCGATAACGTGTGCTCCCGCCTTCGCAAGTTCCAGCGCCGTGAAATAACCGATGCCGCGCGATGCACCGGTGACGAGTGCGATCCTGCCCTTCAAATCGATGTTCATATTGCCGTCCTGATGCAGCACCACGGCCGCCATTGTTCGTCGAAATCTTTCATGGAGAAGAAGCCCCAACGGCTTGTCTCGCCGTGCGCGCCAGCCTCACTTCCCTCATCCCTGTGCTTGTCACAGGGACCAA
>NZ_JBNDHT010000142.1:0-17758 GCF_056755115.1 Rhizobium sp. SVR5-2C
GTGCAGGCAAAGCCGTTGGGGGGAAGCCACTTGGCAAGCGCGTCCGCCTCGATGAACGCGCGATAGACCTTCTCTGGGCTGGTTGCTAGAACGCGGTGCAGGCGTATGGTGCTCGGCATAGTCGTGATCCTTCTGAATTGATCGAATAGACAGCCCAAGGACGAACGAGGCTTTGCCGATCCGACATGGGGTTGATCCGTTATTGAAGTAAAATGACTTGGCGCCTCGCATGCAAGATCGCCGCCAAGGTGGAAATTGGCCCTGCAGCCTGAGAGTCACGCCCAAACCATAGGAAAACATCATGAACATCCGATCTTTCCTGCCGTGGGGCTCCGCGGCGGGCCGAAACCCTCTGCCCGAGAAGAAGGCGGCATCCGGCTTCCTGTCGCTTGCCGCGCAGGGGCAGGCGAGCTGGACGGGGCGCTCCTATGCGGCGCTGTCGCGCGAGGGCTTCATGAAGAACCCGGTGGCGCATCGCTGCGTCCGGCTGGTGGCGGAGGCTGCGGCCTGCGTGCCCTGGCTGGTCTACGAGGGCGACCGGGAACGGGCGGAGCATCCGGCTGCGGGGCTGATCAGGCAGCCGAACGGGCGGATGAGCGGGCCTGATTTCTTCGAGGCGCTCTACGGGCATCTGCTGCTTGCGGGCAATGCCTATATCGAGCCGCTCACCGTGGGCGGGGCGTTGCGGGAACTGCATCTGCTGAGGCCCGACCGGATCAGCGTGATCGAGGGCCGCGACGGGTGGCCGGAGGCTTACGAATACCGCGCTGGCGGTTCGGTCCGCCGCTTTGCGGCGGAGGCCGACGGGCCGGGGCTCCTGCATCTGAAACTGTTTCATCCGCTCGACGATCACCTGGGCTTTCCGCCGCTTGCGGCCGCGCAGGTGGCACTCGACCTCTCCAATGCGGCGGCAACCTGGAACAAGGCGCTGCTCGACAATTCCGCCCGGCCGTCCGGGGCGCTGGTCTATCAGCCGAAGGAGGGCGGCAATCTTTCGCCCGACCAGTACGAGCGGCTGCGCCAGGAACTGGACGAGGGCTATTCCGGCCCGATGCGCGCCGGCCGTCCGCTCCTGCTCGAAGGCGGGCTCGACTGGAAGGCGATGGGGCTTTCGCCCAAGGACATGGACTTCGTCGAGGCGAGGAATGGCGCCGCCCGAGACATCGCGCTCGCCTTCGGCGTGCCGCCGATGCTGCTCGGCATTCCGGGCGACAACACCTATGCGAATTACCAGGAGGCGAACCGCGCCTTCTATCGCCTCACCGTGTTGCCGATGCTGACGCGCACGGCCGCGTCGCTTTCGGCGTGGCTGGCAGGCTCCTATGGGGACGCGCTGCGGCTGGAACCGGATCTCGACAAGGTGGCAGGGCTTTCGGCCGAGCGCGGGGAGTTATGGGCGCGAGTGGGGAGCGCGAGCTTCCTGACGGATGAGGAGAAGCGGGAGGCGGTGGGGTATTGAGGCTGGGCCAGATGGCCCCCTCATCCGCCTGCCGGCACCTTCTCCCCGGCGGGGAGAAGGGATATGCCGCGGCGTCTCGGGTCCCTCTTCTCCCCTTGGGGAGAAGGTGCCCGGTAGGGCGGATGAGGGGGTACTCGGCACGACGTGTGTATCCGACCGACACCCAGATGGATTTTCAGATCAGTGGCTTCGATGTCCACCAAGCTGATTCAACGTCTCAAGCGCCTGGACCGATCTTCAAAGATCCCCCGGCAAGCGATTCAAAAGATTCGGTGAAATGTCGCGGCGGGCGCGCTGTGCGCGGTCGCGCCGCGTTCGTGAGCGCATCCTTACACAAGAGAGTTTGATCATGGCTGACTTTTCCAATGAAGGCGGGCTCTGGATGAGTCGTGCGCTGGGGGCGTCGGCGGGAGCGGCGGTGTCGCTGGTCTATCTGCTGCCGAAGAGCAGGCGGGAGGCTGCGAGCCGGTTTTTCTCCGGGCTTTCCTGCGGGCTGATCTTTGGCGGTCCGACCGGGCTCTGGCTGATGGAGCGGCTCGGGCTGGCCGACATGCTTTCGGCGTCCGAGGTGATGCTTTCGGGATCGGCGGCGGCGAGCCTCTGCGCCTGGTGGGCGCTGGGGATTCTGGCGCGGGTGGCGGAGCGGTGGAAGGGGAGCGAATAGGGAGTAGCGAACAGCGAATAGTTGGGCCGCGGCCCTTGTTGGCAGCGTTCACAGCTTACTCTCATTCGCTATTCGCTATTCGCTATTCGCTATTCGCCTGCAGCCAGGCTTTTCTAAAACAATCAGGAGCATTCAACCATGAACGTATCGCTCGTTCGGGCGGGCTCGCCCGTGGGCGCGGACACGCGCAAATTCGCCAACCTGGAACTGCGCGGGCTGAAGCGCGACGGGACGTTTTCCGGCTATGCCAGCGTCTTCGGCGAAGTCGATCTCGGCAAGGATCAGGTCGAGCGCGGCGCCTTCCGCAAGTCGCTGGCCGAGCGTGGGCCGCAGGGTGTGCGCATGCTCTTCCAGCATGATCCTTCCGAGCCGATCGGCGCCTGGAAGACGATCCGCGAGGATAGCCGCGGGCTCTTCGTCGAGGGCGTGCTCGCCGACGGCGTGGCCCGCGCCCGCGAAGTGCATCAACTGATCAAGAACGGCGCGCTCGACGGGCTTTCGATCGGCTTCCGGACGGTGAGGGCGAAGACCGATGCGAAAAGCGGCGTGCGGCGCATTTTCGAGGCGGACCTCTGGGAGATCTCGGTGGTGACGTTCCCGATGCTGCCTTCGGCGCGCGTGCAGAACATCAAGAATGCGCGGTGGTTCCGCGACAAGGAGACCGAGCTCGTCCGCGCCATGCGCCGGGCGGCTAGGGCGATGCTGACCGAAACCTTCAGATAGGATTGTTTCATGACGGATATGACTGCGAAGACGGCGCCGGAGATCAAGGCGGTGCCGGAGACGATGACGGCTGCCTTCGACGACTTCATGGAGGCCTTCGAGGCGTTCAAGGAAACCAATGACCGGCGCCTCGGCGAGATCGAGGAGAAGCTGACGGCCGATGTCGTCACGCGCGAGAAGATGGACCGCATCAACCGCGCGATGGACGAGCAGAAGAAAGTGCTCGACCAGCTGGCGCTGAAGAAGGCGCGGCCACCGCTTGGGCGTTCGGCGGCGGGTGGCGTCGAGGCCGCCGAGCACAAGGCGGCCTTCGAGAACTACATTCGCCGTGGCGACGAGGCGGGTCTGCGCGAGATCGAGGCAAAGGCGATGTCGGTAGGCACCGGCGCCGATGGCGGTTACCTCGTGCCGCCGGAGACGGACACGGAAATCGGCCGCAGGCTTTCGGTCGTCTCGCCGATCAGGGCGCTGGCGACGGTACGCCAGGTTTCCGGCTCGGTGCTGAAGAAGCCGTTCTCGACCGCCGGCATGGCCTCCGGCTGGGTAGCGGAGACGGCGACGCGGCCGCAGACGAATACGGCACAGCTTGCCGAGCTTTCCTTCCCGACCATGGAGCTCTATGCGATGCCGGCCGCGACGCAGGCGCTGCTCGACGATGCGGCCGTCGATATCGAGGCGTGGATTTCGAGCGAGGTCGATACGGTCTTTGCCGAGCAGGAAGGCTCGGCCTTCGTTTCCGGCGACGGCACGAACAAGCCGAAGGGCTTCCTGAGCTACACCGCGGTGGCCGATAGCGACTGGAGCTGGGGCAATCTCGGCTATATCGCGACCGGCGCTGCAGGTGCGTTTGCGGCGAGCGGTGCATCCGACGTGCTGGTCGATACGATCTATGCGCTGAAGGCCGGCCACCGGCAGAACGCCAATTTCGTGATGAACCGCAAGACGCAGGCTTCCGTGCGCAAGCTGAAGGACGCCGAAGGGCGCTATCTCTGGCAGCCGCCGGCAAGTGCTGGCGAAGCGGCGACGCTGCTGGGCTTCCCGGTCGCCGAGGCCGAGGATATGCCGGACATTGCGGCGAATGCGCTGTCGATCGCTTTCGGCGACTTCCGTGCTGGTTATCTTGTGGTCGACCGCATGGGCGTGCGGGTGCTGCGCGATCCGTATTCCGCCAAGCCTTATGTGCTCTTCTATACAACCAAGCGTGTCGGCGGCGGGGTGCAGAACTTCGAGGCGATGAAGCTGGTGAAGTTTGCGGTGAGCTGAGGTGAGCGAATAGCGAATAGCCAATGGTCGGCCCCCTCATCCGCCTGCCGGCACCTTCTCCCCGAGGGAATAAGGGGTTTTGCCGCGATGTCTCCGGTCCCTTCTCCCTCCGGGGAGAAGGTGGCCCGAAGGGCCGGATGAGGGGGCGGTTTGCTCCGACACGCATTTCTTAAGGAAATTTCCATGACCTATGCATTGACCGCTCCGCCGCTGGCGGAGGCGCTGACGCTTGCCGATGTGAAGGCGCATCTGCGGCTGGACGGGAATGAGGAGGATGCGCTTCTGACCTCGCTGGTCCGGGTGGCGCGCGAGCATCTGGAGCGTGTAACCGGGCTCTGCCTGATGACGCAGGGCTGGCGCCTCTATCTTGATAGAGTTCCTGAAGACGGCGTGATTCAGATTGCCAAGGGACCGGTGCAAGCCATTGAAGGCGTGACGCTTTACGATGCAGGCGGCGAAGAGGTTTCGCTGCCGCTGGCGGGGCATGTGCTCGACGGCAATGCGCGGCCGGCGCGGCTGGTCCTGAATCAGAACGTCAATATCGGCCGGGCCATCAACGGCATCGAAATCGACTTTGCCGCGGGCTTCGGCGAGAGCGGCGCGGATGTGCCCGATGTGCTGAAGCGCGCCATGCTGATGCATGTGGCGCAGATGTTTGCCTTCCGCGGCGCAGTGGCAGTCGCGGACCAGCCGGCGGATATTCCGGCTGGCTACGACCGGCTGATCGCGCCCTTTCTGATGCGGAGGCTCTGATGCGGTCGGTCTTCTTCGATCCGGGGCAGATGACGGCGCGGCTGGAACTGGAGCGGAGGGTCGAGACGCCGGACGGGCAGGGCGGTGCTGCGGTCTCCTACGAGGCCGTTGCCGCTCTCTGGGCGCGCGTCGAGCCTCTCGGTGAAGTGCGCGAGGAGCGGGCGGGGGCGGATGTATTCACGCTGACCCATCGCATCTGGCTGCGGTTTCGAAGCGATGTCAAGGCCGGCATGCGGCTTCGCAAAGGCTCGCGGATCTTTGCGATCGGCGCCTGGCGCGATCCGGATGAGACGGCACGCTATCTTGTCTGCCTCTGCGAGGAGGAGGGCCGATGAAGGCGCTTGCCGCAATCACGCTGCCGGATCTCGCGGCAGTGCTGGCGAGGATTGCGCGCGAAGGCGCGCGGACGGAGAAGCGCGAACGGGAGGTGGACGATGAGCGCGGCAAATGAACTGCTGGCGGCGATCCATGCGCGGCTTTCCGGCGACGCCGGGCTTACCGCGCTGATCGGCGAAGACGGTATCCGCGACCGGCTGGTGGCGGGCAGGAGGCTGCCGTGCATCGTCATCGGCGAGATGACGAGCAGCAATTATTCGACCGCCAGCGAGGCGGGCGAGGAGCATCTGCTGGCGCTGGAAATCTGGTGCGAGGCGGGCGGGCGCAAGCAGGCGCAGGAGATTGCCGGGATCGTGCACACGTTGCTCGACGATGCGGCGCTGACGCTTGCCGGGCACCACCTCATCAGCCTGCAGCACCGGCTGACGCGCACGCAGCGGGAGGCGAAGACGAAACTCCACGCGGCGGAGATGCGCTTCAGGGCTGTGACGGAACCGGGATAAGTATCTCGCGACGCGGCGGAGGCAGCATTTCGGGATTGTTGGCGGGCGCCTTTGAGCGCCTTTTTCTTTTTGGAAGGTGGGAAAATGGTGGCGCAGAAGGGCAAGGATCTGCTCTTGAAGATCCATAGCGGCACGGCTTACGAGACGGTGGCGGGCTTGCGCTCCAAGCGCCTCGCCTTCAACGCCGAAACGGTCGATGTGACCGATGCGGAAAGCGCCGGGCGCTGGCGTGAACTGCTCGGTGGCGCGGGCGTGCAGCGCGCTTCGATCTCCGGCGCGGGCATCTTCAAGGATGCCAGCTCGGACGCGCTGGTGAGGAGTGCGGTCTTCAACGCATCGATCCTGAACTGGCAGATCGTCATTCCGGACTTCGGCACGGTGACCGGGCCGTTCCAGGCGACAGCGCTCGAATATTCCGGCCAGCACAACGGCGAGCTCATGTTCGAGCTGGCGCTGGAATCGGCTGGCGCCTTGACCTTCGGAGCGCTCTGATGCGCGCGGCGGGAGCAAGGGCAAACCGCCGGCGAGGCGAGATCGAGGCCATGGTTGACGGCGAGCGGCGGATCCTCTGCCTGACGCTTGGGGCGCTCTCGGAGCTTGAGACGGCGTTTGCGGCCGACAATCTCGCGGGACTGGCGGAGCGCTTTTCGGCCGGGCGGCTGAAGGCCGAGGACATGATCCGCATCATCGGCGCCGGGCTTCGCGGCGGCGGCAATCTCTATTCGGATCAGGACGTGGCGGAAGCGAGCGTCGAGGGCGGCATCGCCGGATACGCGGCGATCGTCGGCGAGCTTCTGACGGCAACATTCGCAGGACCCGAAACCGGGGCGGAAACGACCTCCCTCCGCCCCCTCTAGCCGCAGCAGGCAGCAAGACCGCGCGGGACGCCCAGCCGTTTCCCTGGGCGCGCGTCCTGCATATCGGTCTCTGCCTGCTGCGGCTTCCTCCCGAGGCTTTCTGGGCCATGACACCCGCTGAGTTTCATGCGGCCGCGGGCGGGCTTGCGTCGGGGACGGCGGTGCTTTCGCGGGCGGGGCTGGTCGGGATGATGGAGAGATTTCCGGATGGCGGATGAGGGGCTCTTGCTCTCGCATTTGCTCATGCATTCGCGGCTTCGCCGCTCACCCCCTCATCGCCTCGCTTCGCTCCGGCACTTCTCCCCGCTGGGGAGAAGAGGCAAGTGGTGGCGGCCGCGCTCGACGGCGGACGGCTGGCCGTCCTCGCAGCCTTCAGCATATCCAAGGAGAACTTTAATGGAAGACGACGAGACGGACCTCGCGGCGATGGCGGGGCAGGCGGAGGAATTGCGCCGGGCGCTCGATGATCTGGAGGGGCGGTCGCGTTCGTTCGGGTCGGCGCTCTCAGGTGCACTGAAAAGCGCGGTCAGCGGCGGCAAGGGGCTTGAGGATGTCTTGCGCAGCCTTGGCAACCGGCTGGCGGATATTGCGCTTTCGGCCGGCATGAAGCCGCTGGAGAATTTGATCGGCGGAACTGTGTCCGGGATGTTCGGCGGGGGCGGCAAGATATTGCCCTTCGCCGACGGCGGGGTGGTTTCCGCGCCGACCTATTTTCCGATGGGCGGCGACATGGGGCTGATGGGCGAGGCGGGAAGCGAGGCGATCCTGCCGCTGAAGCGCGGGCCGGACGGCGCGCTCGGCGTTGCCGCTGCAGGCGGGGGCGGTGCGCAGATCATCTTCAACGTGACGGCGACAGATGCGCAAAGCTTTCAGAAGAGCGAGGCGCAGATCGCCGCGATGCTGGCGCGCACGGCGATGCGCGGCCAGCGGAATTTGTGAGGCGGGCATGGGTGGATTTCACGAGGTGCGCTTTCCGTTGCGGCTTTCGCTTTCGACGAGCGGCGGACCGGTGCGGCGGACCGACATCGTCAATCTTTCGAACGGTCGGGAAAGCCGCAACAGCCGCTGGCGGGATGCCAGGCGCAGTTACGATGCCGGATCGGGCATCCGGTCGATCGGCGATCTCTACGAGGTGCTGGCGTTTTTCGAGGCGCGGAGCGGCGAACTTTACGGGTTCAGGTTCCGCGACCCGATCGACTGGAAATCAGGTCGGCCGGATGAGCCGGTGACGGCGCTCGATCAGGTGATCGGGGCTGGAGAGGGTAGCAAGGCGAGTTTCCAGCTGGTCAAGACCTATGGCGATGCGGCGGCGAGCGCTGTGCGGCAGATTGCCAAGCCGGTGGCCGGGACCGTTGTTGTTGCGGTCAACGGGGCCGTCAAGCCGCCTTCGGCCTTCGCGTGCGATCATGCAACGGGGATCGTGACGTTCTCGGCCGGGCATATTCCTGCGAACGGGTTGAGCGTGACCGCAGGCTTCGAATTCGACGTGCCGGTGCGCTTTGCGACCGGGCGGATCGACGTGAACCTGACGGCTTTCAATGCCGGACGTATTCCGGCCATTCCACTGACGGAGATCCTGCCATGAGAACGATCGATGCGGCGCTCAAGGCGCATCTCGATGGCGATGCCACGACAGTCTGCCATGCCTGGCGCGTGAGACGGCGCGATGGCGTGGTGCTGGGGTTTACCGAGCATGACCATGATCTCGGCTTCGACGGAACCATATTTCTGGCGGCGAGTGGATTTTCCGCGAGCGCCACCGAGGAAGGTGCTGGTCTGCCCGCCGTAACGAGCGAAGTCGCAGGCGGATTTTCGAGCGAGGCGATCAGCGAGGAGGACCTGCAGCGTGGGCTTTATGATGACGCACGGGTCGAGGTGTTTCTCGTCAACTGGGCAGCTCCGGAGCAGCATCTCCTTCTGAAGGTGCAGGAGATCGGCGAGGTGACGCGCGACGCCGGGCAGTTCCGGGCGGAGCTCAGGAGTTTTGCGCATCGGCTGAACCAGCCGCAGGGGCGGCTTTACAGCCGGCGCTGCGACGCGACCCTCGGTGACGGACGCTGCGGGATCGATCTGACGCAGAGTCAATTCGGGAGGGAGGGTTCCGTAGAGTCAATCGTCGACGCAACGCGACTTGTGCTCTCCGGAGTCAGCGCCTTTCCCGACGGCTTCTTTCATCATGGCGTTGCGACTTTCCTCGATGGCGTGAATGCCGGAGAGACGATGGATATCGAGGCGCATTCGGTGGCGGGCGTGAGCGTTGAGCTGACGCTGTGGCTGCCGATGGCGCGGGCGCCCGAGGCGGGCGATCGCGTGCGCCTGACGGCGGGGTGCGACAAGACCTTTGGCACATGCCGGGCGAAATTCTCCAACCAGTTAAATTTCCAGGGCTTTCCGCATATGCCGGGCGCCGACTTTGCCTATACCTATGCGGACGGCGAAAGCGTCCATGATGGGAGCGCGCTGTTCAAATGACAACGATGAGCGAAAGAGCCCTGGCCGCGGCCGAGGGGTGGATCGGCACGCCCTACCGGCACCAGGCTTCGGCGAAGGGCGTCGGCTGCGACTGCCTGGGGTTGATCCGTGGCGTCTGGCGGGAGCTCTATGGCGAAGAGCCGGAACTGCCGCCGCCCTATGCCCGTGACTGGGCGGAGCGAAGCGGCAAGGATCGGCTGATGGATGCCGCACTCCGGCATTTCGGCGAGGCTTTGCCGGTGGACGAAGCGCGGCCGGGCGACCTGCTGCTCTTTCGCTGGCGGCCCGATATGGCGGCGAAACATGCGGGCATCTTCGCCGGCGAGAAGAGCTTCATCCATGCCTACGAGCAGGCGGCGGTGATCCGCTCGGCGCTCGTGCCGAGCTGGCGGCGGCGGATTGCGGCGGTGTTTCGGTTCCCGGAGGTTGTACCGCAACTTGAAAGATGACCTGCTTGCGAGTATGTTTCAGGAGTGGTGAGCGGGGAGGCAACCCCGCCCACCGTTTGCTTAGCTTAGGAATCTGACCCGGATGGCTATGGACCAGCCCGTCCGGGTTTTCCTTGCACTAAGCGTGATACTTAGTGGCAAGAACCACATCGCATCACCTCCTTGATCGAGAGCAAGGCCTTTGCCGAGGCTGAAGAGGCCCATCCTCTCCAGCGCGCCGGCTGGTCTCGGCGCTTGCTGCTTCTGCTCCCGATCGTTGTACCTTAACACAATCATTGCGCGAATAATCAAGCGCCATCCTCGCGGATGTGCGACGTTTTCGCGCGCGAGGTTTCGATGGCTACTCTTCTTCTTCAGGCGGCCGGGGCAGCGCTGGGCAGCGTGTTCGGGCCGGTGGGCGCGATTATCGGCAGGGCGGCTGGGGCGCTGGCGGGCAATGCAATCGATCGGGCGCTGATCGGCGGCGGGACGACGGTGCGCGGGTCGCGGCTTTCGACCGCGCGGATACCCGGCGCCGACGAGGGGACGGCGATCAACCGCGTCTACGGCGCGGCTAGGATCGGCGGGACGATGATCTGGGCGACGCGCTTCGAGGAGGAAGTGACGAGCGAGCGCACCGGCGGGAAGTCGTCATCGGGGCCGCGGGTGGAGACCTTCCGCTATTTCGCGAATTTTGCCGTCGGGCTTTGTGAGGGACCGGTTGCGAGCGTCAGGCGGGTCTGGGCGGACGGCAAGGAACTCGACCTGACGAAGATCGAGATGCGGCTCTACCCCGGCGATGGCGGGCAACTGCCGGATCCGCTGATCGAGGCAAAGCAGGGTGCGGGGCTGGCGCCCGCCTATCGCGGGCTGGCCTATGTGGTTTTCGAGCATCTGCCGCTCGACAACTACGGCAACCGCATTCCGCTGCTGCAGTTCGAAGTGGTGCGGCCGATTGGTAGACTGGAAGAGCAGGTCAGGGCGATCTGCATCACGCCGGGTGCAACCGAGCATGGCTACCGGACGGTAGCGGTTTCGGAGAAGACGGGTGCGGGCAGTGCGCGCGTGATCAACCGCAACAGCCTGCAAGGCCTGACGGACTGGGTGGTCTCGATCGACGAACTGATGGCGGTCTGCCCCAATCTCGAGCGGGTGGCGCTCGTGGTGTCGTGGTTCGGAACCGATCTCAGGGCAGGGAACTGCCAGATCGTCCCGGGCGTCGAAGTGCGCTCCAGGAATAACGAAAGCAGCCCGTGGTCGGTGTCAGGTGTCTCGCGGGCCGAAGCCTATCTCGTGAGCCGGCTAGATGGCGGGCCGGCCTATGGCGGGACGCCAGACGACGCGAGCGTGGTTTCGGCGATTGCCGACCTGAAGGCGCGGGGATTGAAGGTCTTCCTCTATCCCTTCGTGATGATGGACATCGGCGAGGGGAACTCGCTGCCCGATCCCTATGGCGGTACGGGCCAGGCGGCCTATCCCTGGCGCGGGCGCCTGACCTGCGATCCGGCGATCGGGCAGAGCGGCGCAGCGGACAAAACGGCAGCGGCGCGCGGCCAGATAGAGGCATTCTGCGGTTCGGCGCAGGCTGGGCATTTCAGCGTCTCCGGGCAGCGCGTGACCTATAACGGCGGCGAGGAAAGCTACCGACGGTTCATTCTGCACTATGCGCAACTCGCCAAGGCGGCAGGTGGTGTCGAGGGCTTCATCATCGGCTCGGAGATGCGCGGGCTGAGCCAGGTGCGCGACGAAACGGGCGCGTTTCCCTTTGTGAATGCGCTTTCGGCGCTGGCCTCCGATGTGAAGGCGCTCCTGCCTTCGATGAAACTCACCTATGCGGCCGATTGGAGCGAATATTTTGGGTACCACCCGCAGGATGGCAGCGGGGATGTCTATTTCCATCTCGATCCGCTCTGGGCCTCGGATGCAATCGAGGCCGTCGGCATCGACAACTACATGCCGCTTTCCGATTGGCGCGACGACGATCTGGCGCAAGCCAATCCGGACGGAATGCGGACGGCCGATGACCCCTCGGGTTTGATGGCCGGGATCGAAAGCGGTGAGGGTTTCGATTGGTATTACGCGAGCGAGGCGGCTCGCAAGGCGAGGGTCCGTTCGCCGATCACCGACGGGCTTGCGGGCAAGCCTTGGGTCTTCCGTGACAAGGATATCGAGGGCTGGTGGACGAACCGGCATTACGAGCGCGTCGGTGGCTTGGAGAGGGCGAGTCCCACCGCCTGGCTGGCACGGAGCAAGCCGGTCTGGTTTACCGAACTCGGATGCGGAGCGGTGGACAAGGGCGGCAATCAGCCCAATGTCTTTGCCGATCCGAAATCCGCAGAAAGTGCAGCACCCTACTTCTCCAACCGGATGCGCTCCGATGCGGTGCAGCGGCGGTTCCTTGAGGCACATCACGACTGGTGGAGTGGAGACCAGCCGCCCGGCGGCATGGTCGATCCACAGCATCTGTTTCTCTGGTCCTGGGATGCGAGGCCCTATCCGGCGTTTCCACAGAATGCGGCAACTTGGAGCGATGGGCCGAATTGGCGAACGGGGCACTGGCTGAACGGGCGTCTCGGGAGCGGGACGCTTGCCGATGTGATTGCGGCGGTACTTCGCGATCATGTCTTCGAGGATTTCGACGTTTCGGAAGTCTCTGGCGATCTGACGGGCTATGTGCAGGGCGATCTGACGTCGGCGCGAAGTCTCATCGAGCCGCTGCTGGAGACGTTCCAAATCGATGCCTTCGAAGATGGCGGGTTGCTTCGCTTTCGCTCCCGGGGGAAAGCAAGCCTTCCAGCGATGGCGGCGCCTGTACTTGCCGACATCGAGGAACGGCCGCTGTGGCAGGAGACGCGCGGTCACGACAGCGACTTTGCTGCCGAAGCGGTGGTGACCTTCTACAATCCGGACCTTGAATACGAGCATGCTGGAGTGCGGTCGCACCGAACGCAATCGGCGACCAACAGGGTATTGAAAAGCGATCTTCCGGCGGTGGTCGCCGAGGAGACGGCATTGGCTGCGGCCGAGGGGCTGCGGCGTGACAACCGGATCGGGCGCCGCTCCATCCGCTTCGCGCTGCCGCCGCACGATCTGCGGTTTCAGCCGGGCGACGTGGTGACGTTGCCGGATGGGCCGCAAGGTCGTTTCCTCATCTCGCGCATCGAGGATGGCGAGGTCCGGGAGGTCGAAGCGCGCGAGTTTTCGCCGTCTGCAGGCAGCGCGCCGGCAGAAGAGACGGGCGGCAAGCAGAATGGCGGGCAGCCGTCGAGCCTTTTCGCGCCGGTCGTTCACCTGATGGACCTGCCGCGCTTCGAGAGCGGCGAGGCGGCGAGCTTCGCGCGCGGGGCGGTTTTTGCGCGACCATGGCGCACTATCGGGCTGTCCTCCTCGGTGAGCGAAGAGGGTTATCGCGGCCGGGCGCTGGTCGAAAGGCCGGCAAAGGTTGGGACGCTGGCCGGGTCGCTCTCCGCGGGCGTGCGCGGGCGGTTCGACCGGTCGAAGACCGTCGAGGTCAATCTCGCGTCCGGCGAACTGTCTTCGGGATCGGCGGTCTCCGTTCTGAACGGCGCGAACCTGATCGCTGTGCTGTCCGGCAACGGCGCCTGGGAGGTTCTGGCATTTCAGCAGGCGGAAGAGATCTCGGCGGGACGCTGGCGGCTTGGAGGCTTGCTTCGCGCTCTGGCAGGAACCGACGATGCGATGGATGCCGGGGCGGAGGACGGCGCGGCGGTGGTCATGCTGGACGGCGCGGTGGTTCCACTTTCGCTCGGCAGCGAGGAGATCGGATTGCGGCTGAACTGGATCGCCGAAGCGGCGGGGACCCTGGGCAAGGCAGGGCCTTTCCCCTTCGAGGGCGGCATGCGCGCGGAGACACCTCTTTCACCCGTCCATGTCCGCGCACGTCGTGATGGCGCCGGGGCGGCGGTGTTTTCGTGGGTGAGACGGGGACGGATCGATGCCGATAACTGGATGGCGGCCGACATCCCGCTCGACGAGCCGTTTGAGCGCTATCGCGTGGAAATGCTGAGCGGAAGCGCGGTGAAGCGGCAGGCCGATGTCACCTCCGCCGCCTGGACCTACCCTCAGGCGGATGAGCTGGCCGACTTCGGCAGCCTGCAGACGGCATTGACGATACGCGTCCGGCAGATGGGACAGCGGATACCGCTAGGCCTGCCGGCCATGGCAACGGTTGATTTTTGATTTTCAACGCAAGGAGCTAGCGATGGATGATTTGAAGCATTGGTATCATTCGAAGACGATCTGGGGTGCGCTGATTTCCGTTGGTGCCTCCATGCTGCATGCGACGGGCTTCGAGGTTACAGCCGGCGATCAGGGGCAGATCGTCGATTCAATCGTGAGCATAGCAGGAGCGGTGGGCGGTCTGCTGGCAGTCTACGGCCGACTGACGGCCACCTCGGCGATTCGACAGCCTGCCGGCTGACACATTTCATCGCGGAAAGTGCATCTGCCGCTTTCCGCCTTTATCTCGTTTCGGATGTGAATGCGCGGGAATATACGCCTTAAGATTGCAGTAACTCCTCGGAACTGGGGCATTCATTTGCCATTCAGGTCATCTGAGTACATAGTCGGGACCAGGTTGGATCTATGTTGGAAGCACTGCACATGGCCTCTTTGAGCGTCGTAGCTTTAGCCGCCGGGCTGGCGGTATCGGCGCCCTCACCGGATTTTTCACGCAGCATCGTCGTGCGCATAGCAGGCGATTGCAGCGCAGCGGCTGAACAGGTTGTAGAACAGACCGGCGGGCAGCTTCTTTCCGTACAGCCATCCGGCAACACGTGCATCATCACCGTTCTCGTGCAGGGCAACGGGCAGCGTCCACGCAAGGTAACCGTAAGGGTTCCGATGTAGGCGGAATTGGCCTATGTAACACCAGTGATACATTCGAGGTGAAGCGGACCGATGCGCATTCTTGTAGTCGAAGACGACGTCAATCTGAACCGGCAACTCACTGACACGCTGAAGGAAGCGGGTTACGTCGTCGATCAGGCATTCGATGGCGAGGAAGGTCATTTCCTCGGCGATACCGAACCTTACGACGCGATCATCCTCGACATCGGTCTGCCGGAGATGGACGGCGTTACCGTGCTCGAGAAGTGGCGCGGTGCCGGCCGCGGCATGCCGGTGCTGATCCTCACCGCCCGCGACCGCTGGAGCGACAAGGTCGCCGGCATCGACGCCGGCGCCGACGATTATGTGACAAAGCCCTTCCACGTCGAGGAAGTGCTGGCGCGCATTCGCGCGCTGATCCGCCGTGCGGCCGGGCATTCCTCCTCGGAGATCATCTGCGGTCCGGTGCGGCTGGACACCAAGACTTCCAAGGCGATAGTCAACGGCGTAACGCTGAAGCTCACCTCGCACGAATACCGTCTGCTTGCTTATCTCATGCATCACATGGGCGAGGTGGTTTCCCGCTCCGAGCTTGTCGAGCATATGTACGACCAGGATTTCGATCGCGATTCCAACACGATCGAGGTGTTCGTCGGCCGGCTGCGCAAGAAGATGGGCGTGGACCTGATCGAAACGGTGCGCGGTCTCGGTTACCGCATCCAACCGCCGAACAATGCGAATTAAATCGCTCACCGCACGCGTCCTGCTTCTGACGACCATCTGGTCGACCGTGGCGCTCGTGGTGATCGGCCTGGTGATTTCGACCCTTTATCGCCGCAGTGCGGAGCGGGGGTTCCAGGATCTGCTGCGAGCGCAGCTTTACAACGTCATCAACTCCGTGACGATCGGCGATCAGGGCGCCTTGAGCGGCAGTCCCCAATTGGGGGACCTGCGTTTCGCCCAGCCGCGGACCGGCTGGTACTGGGTGGTTGAGCCGCTTGGAACCTATACGACAGCGCCGCTGGTTTCGCCTTCGCTGGGGTCGGCAACAATCCCGGTTCCTTCCGTGGTGGAAGCGCCCTTCGACAAGAACTACGAGCGCTATTATCAGGTGACGGACTCGTCCGGCAACCGGGTTCAGGTGGCGGAAACCGAGGTAGTCCTCGATACCGACGGACGCGCGGCGCGTTTTCGTGTGACAGGCAATGTCGATGTCGTGGAGAGCGATGTCAGCACTTTCTCCCACAGTCTCTATCTGGCGCTCGCCGGCTTTGGGGTTGGCAGTCTGATCGTCAATGCACTCGCCATTCTTTACGGCCTGAAGCCGCTCGACAAGGCACGCGCCGCACTCGAGCGCATCCGTGCGGGCGAGAGCGAGCTACTGAAGGGCGATTTCCCGCGGGAGATCCTGCCGCTTGCGAACGAAGTGAATGCGCTGATCGACAGCAACCGGCGCATTGTCGAGCGCGCCCGTATGCAGGTGGGCAATCTGGCGCATTCCCTGAAGACGCCGATTGCGGTTCTGCTCAACGAGGCGAGGGTTCTGGAGCGCTCGCACGGCGACCTGGTCCGCAACCAGGCGGAGGTGATGCAGGGGCAGGTTCAATCCTATCTCAACCGGGCCCGCATCGCCGCACAGCGCGAATCCGTGCTGGCGCGCACCGATGCCGAGCCTGCCCTGGAGCGGCTGGTGCGGGTGATGCGGCGGCTGAACGTTGACAAGGAATTCGAGTTCACCGTAGCGCCGCAGAACCTTGCGGTCGCCATGGAGCAACAGGATCTGGAGGAGACCGTCGGCAACCTCCTGGAAAATGCCTCTCGCTTTGCCACGACCAAGGTGCGGCTCAGCGCGACCGAAGCGGCCGAGGATGTGAAGGGCGCCGAAGGGAGCTCGCGGCGGCATTGGGTGGAGCTTGTCGTCGAGGACGATGGGCCCGGGCTGGAGCCGGATCAGATCCGCGAAGCGCTGAAACGCGGGCGGCGACTGGACGAAAGCAAGCCGGGAACGGGCCTCGGGCTGTCGATCGTCACGGAGATTTCCAATGAGTATCAGGGCCGGCTCGAACTCTCCCGCGGGGAGTGGGGCGGCCTGAAGGCGCGGCTTATTCTGCCCGGCGTCACAAAGGATGTTGCATGAGCAATTGCTTGATGCCACAAAGACATAGGCAGTTGCATAGCATGCTTTGCCTTAATCCCGACAAGGCGCGATGCGCTTCTGGCGGCATTGATTCCAATCTACTGCTGGTTTGACCGAATGATCTTACGCCCGAATACCATGATGGTTTTCTCGCTTGCTATTGCCATGGCGCTGTCCTCGTGCGCGACCTCGAAAAGCGGGGGTTCTGGAGGGTTGTTTTCCCGTAAGCCTTCGGCATCGGCCGCTTTCATCACGGCGCTTCAAGGCGGTATCGCCGGGCGCAGCGGCGTAGAGTTGAGCGACAGCGACAAGCAGCGGGCCGTCGAGGCGGAATACCGTGCGCTCGAAGGCGCTGCCGTCGGCCAGCCGGTCGCATGGAGCGGACGCAATGCAAGCGGCAGGGTCGTCGCCGCCGCGCCCTATCAGGTGGGCTCACAGAACTGTCGCCAATATACGCATACGCTGATCGTCGACGGCAAGGATACCGTTGTGCGCGGCGCGGCGTGCCGCAACGGCGACGGCAGCTGGTCGCCGCTGGGCTGAATTTTGACGGGCTGGCGATGCGGTCGCGCACCGGCGGGTCGCTCTCGCTCGTGAAATGCGGCCAAGCGCGTCAAATCTTCGTCATTCCGGCTTTGGCAGTTGGAATGATGCCGCGCTTCAAGTATTTGGGCCGGTATGATGTTTTGGATTCTCGTGGCCATTATGACGGCGGCAGTGGCCGCCCTTCTGCTTTATCCGCTGTTGCGCGGAGCGAAGGCGGCTGACGACGGGCGTGCCGGCGAGGCCGCCGTCTATCGTGATCAGCTGCGCGAACTCGACCGGGATCTGTCCGGCGGGCTGATTACGGCGGAAGAAGCCGAGTATGCGCGGGCGGAAATCGGCCGTAGGCTGATTGCGGTCTCGGCTATCGAGCCAAAAGAACAGCACAAGGCCGCTGGCCAGCATCGCTTCAGCGAAGCGTTTGTTCTCCTGCTGTTGCCGGTGCTCGGGCTCTCTCTTTACATCGCGATGGGCCGACCGGATCTGCCCTCGCAGCCGCTGGAGGCGCGCTTGGAGAACCCCGGCAACGATATGACGGTCCTCGTTGCGAAAGCCGAACGGCATCTGGCGCAAAACCCGGATGACGGCAAGGGCTGGGACGTGCTGGCGCCGATCTATTTCAATACCATGCGCATCGCCGATGCCGAAAACGCCTATCGCAATGCCATTCGCCTGCTTGGGCCGAGCCCGATTCGTCTCGACGGACTTGCGGAAACCCTGATGGCTGGCGCGAACGGCGTCGTGACCGACGATGCGCGCAAGGTGCTCGAAC
>NZ_JBNDHT010000143.1:0-17115 GCF_056755115.1 Rhizobium sp. SVR5-2C
ACAAGGTTATCGGGACGTCGCCGATGCGCCGCGACGTGCCGCGGAAGGTGCTGGGCACCGGTGACTATGTGGTGGACATCAAAGTCGAAGGCATGTTGCACGCGCGGGTAATCCGCCCGGAGGTTGCTGGAGCTCTTCCCCTTGAGATCGATGAATCGTCGGTGCAGGACATTCCCGGCGTACAGGTCATTCGTGAAAAAGGCTTTCTTGCAGTGGTCGCCCCGAAAGAATGGGATGCGATCAAGGCTGCGGAGCAACTCAAGGTGAGCTGGTCGGATTCCAAGCCTAATTTCCCAACGCAGACAGGGGTCCACGATCACCTCAGGAAAGCCGCCGTCGTCCACCGCGATCCCGGCGAGGATGTCGGTAACGTCGACGCCGCTTTCACCGGCGCTGCGAAGGTTATCGAGGCGGCTTATGAATGGCCATTTCAAAGCCATGCGAGCATGGGACCGGCCTGCGCGGTCGTCGAGATCAAGGGCGACAAGGCGACCCTTTGGACCGGTTCGCAAAAGCCGCATTTCGCGGCCGCTGGCGTTGCTGCCATTCTTGGTCTTCCGGCAGAAAACGTGCATGGCATTTGGGTTCCGGGTCCAGGCAGCTACGGCCGCAACGATGCCGGCGATGCGGCCGCGGATGCCGCCTTGATTGCCAAGCTTACCGGTAGGCCGATCCGGGTTCAGGGAATGCGGCGGGATGGTACCGGCTGGGATCCGAAAGGGCCAGCCTCGATTCATACGGCTCGCGTCGCCCTTGACGATGGCGGCAACGTGCTGGCCTGGCATTTCGAATCTAAGGGTTTTTCGCGGGTAGACGTCAATTCCAATGAGAGCGCTGCCCACGACACGCTGGCCGGCCAACTCATCGATACGCCGCTTCAGTCAGGTGATGGATTTGGCGTACCGGAGGAGTCCTACGGTTTCCCCGCCAAACGAAAGGCCTGGGAGACGGTCGCGCCGCTGCTCGACCGCGCCTCACCGCTCCGGACCTCGCATCTGCGCGACCCCGTTGGGCCGCAAATCCACTTCGCCTCTGAATCATTCCTGGATGAGGTGGCTTATGACATCGGCATGGACCCGGTGGCCTTCCGTCTCAAATATCTGACAGATCCTCGCGACATTGCCGTCGTCAAGGCCGCCACTGAAAAGGCTGGCTGGCAGCCCCGCACGGCCGCCCGCCGCCAGAGCGCAGGCGGAGACAAGCTCAAGGGACAAGGTATTGCCTATGCGCAGCGTAGCGGCACTCGTGTGGCCATCGTCGCCGAGGTTGAGATCGACAGCAAGACCGGCCAGATCTGGGCCCGTAAATTCACCGTCGCCCACGATTGCGGCATGATCATCAATCCGCGGCAACTCACGCACACCATCGAGGGCAATATAGTCCAAGGGATCAGCCGGGCGGTGCACGAAGAGGTGCAGTTCGATGAGAACATCGTGACGAGTGTCGACTGGGAGACATATCCGATCCTGGACATCACCGAGACACCGGAGACGATCGACGTCGTTCTGATTGATCGCAAGGACATTGCGCCAAGCGGCGCCGGCGAGCCGAGCATGCGGCCGGTGGCGGCCGCCATCGCCAATGCCATTTACGACGCCACCGGGGTGCGCATCCGTCAGGCACCGTTCACCCCGGACAAACTTCGCGCCGCTGGCCTCACCTGAGGGGCCAGCGATCATCGACCGCGGTAATTGGGTTTGCGCTTCTCAGCAAAAGCCGCTTTGCCCTCGCGCCGGTCTTCGGTATCGCGCAGCAATCCCCAGGCGAGCTCGGTAAACTGCTGGGACTGCGATGCGGCCATGTTTTCCGACTGCACGGCAAGCATCTTGACCAACTGCACTGCCAAGGGGCCGTTTTCGGCGATCTTCGAAGCAATTGAGGCTGACACAGCGGCCAGTTCTTCGGGCGGACACAGGTCAGTCACCAGCCCAATGTCGTAGGCCCGTTGCGCGCTGATCCGCTCGCCCGTCAAAAGCATTCGCATCGCGACGTTCCTCGGAATGGCTTTCAGTAGGTTTGGGACACCTCCCGCACCTGGCAGGCTTGAGACGACGACTTCGGGAAGCCCAAACGACGCCGCGTGCGATGCGACAATGAAATCACACTGCAGGGCAAGCTCTAGCCCCCCGCCGAGGCAGAATCCATTGACCGCCGCAATCAACGGCTTCTTGATCTGCAAGCCCTGAAGATCGAGGAGTCGGATATAAAGTCCTCTCTGACCCGACTCCTCCAACGTCAGGCCGAAGCCTTCGGCTACACCGACGTCGTTCTGGCGGCTGGCCGTAAGATCGGCACCAACGCAGAAAGCCCGACCAGTACCCCCCGTTAGAACGATTGCCCGGACAAATGGATCTGCAGATGCGGAAGCCAGGTGATTCCGCAGTTCCACAAGATGCTCCACATCGAGGGCATTTAGTTTTTCCGGACGGTCGAGCTGCACCGTCGCTACGGCATTGTCTATGGTGAGAGTAACAGCCATGGCAGCCTCACACGCTAGGGCTAGACAGGGAGCGGCCACCGCAGACATAGATGAGTTGACCAGTAATGTAACTGCTCGCTTGGGCCGCGAAGAAAAGGACCGCCTGGGCGATGTCCTCGGGAGTTCCGATACGCTGCATGGGGACGCTCTTCTTGAGTTTCTCCTGCACCTCGCTGGTAAACGTCTGGAAGAGCGGCGTCTCGACGATGCCGGGTGCGACTGCGTTGACGGTGATCCCGACCGAAGCGAGCTCGATTGCCAAGCTGCGGGTAAGGCTCACCACTCCACCTTTCGCAGCCGAGTAATTGGCTTGCCCGAATCCACCGAGCCAGGCGCGCGACGAGATGTTGATGATGCGTCCGTAACCTCGTTCGATCATGCCGGGGACGACAGCCTTGCAGGTCAAAAACTGCGATTTGAGATTGGTCGCGATGACACTATCCCAGTCGTCCTCCTCCATCTTCACCAGGCGCCGGTCTCGCACGATACCCGCGTTGTTGACGAGAATGTCGACCCTGCTGAAACTCCGCCGGATGTCGGCGAACGCGCCTTCGACCTGTTCGCGGTCTGTGACGTCGGCCCGGACGCCGAGAATTTCGGAGTGGGGATATTTTACGCGCAGTTCCTCGACGGTCTTATGGAGAGTCTCCGTGTCGAAATCGAGCAACGCAACATTGTAGCCGGCATAAAGCATCGCATCCACAATCCCGAGGCCAATGCCCCGGGCGCCACCGGTGACAACAGCTATATCTTTCTGGCTCATCTCAGACCCCCAGGATGTGAACGGCGGAAGCGGCATGGTCGACGCCCGCGATGCCGCCGCCGGTGCACTGGGTCAGACCAATCTTCGCACCTTCAATCTGCCGGCCATCCGCGCGGTTCTGAAGCTGCCAGACGATCTCGACCATCTGTGCCACGCCGGTCGCACCGAGCGGGTGGCCCTTTGCAAGCAGCCCGCCGCTGGGGTTGACGGGAACCCGACCGCCGAGCGCAGTGTCGCCGTTCTTCAGGAGAGCTGCGCCCTCCCCCGGCCTCGCCAACTGCAGCGCTTCATAGTACAGGAGCTCTGCGATGGTGAACGCGTCGTGCAGCTCGACGAGGTTTACATCTTTGGGATCAACGCCTGACTGTTCGTAGGCAAGCCGGGCGGTGCGGGCTGTAATTTCCGCGTCGAGGATGTCGTCAGACCCGATCTCTTGATGGCCGGACTGGACAGCCGATCCGAGAATGCGTACCGGCGTCGCATGCTGCGTCGGACGCTTAGTGGTTAGGACGATCGCAGCTGCCCCGTCGACACTGGACGGGCAGCACTGCAGAAGGGTGAGCGGTTCGGCGACCGGCCGCGATTTTAGGACCTCATCCAGCGTGACTTCGGTACGCTGCTGGGCGAATGGATTGCGCGCGCCGTGCGACCTGTTTTTAACAGCGATGCCGGCCAGAAGTTCAGGTTTTTCACCACGCTCATGCAGGTAGCGGGTGCCGCGCATCGCGTAGACGGTCGGCAAAGTCATACCCATGGATGCGTAGAGCTCGGTCTTGTAGTCGTTGCGCTGAAGCGGGATCGTGCCGCCGCCGAGTTTCGTAAGCTGCTCGACCCCGAAAACGGCGACTGTCTCGTACAGTCCCAGCTTGAGCGCGTGGCATGCGAGATGCACCGCCGTCGCGCCGCTCGCGCAAGCGTTCTCAACGTTGTAGAGCGCGGGACCGGTGATACCGAGATCGCGCATCAGGACCTGGCCAAGGACCATGCCGCCATAGACGTTTGCGGCGTAGATCGCCTGGACCTCTTCCTTGCGGACCCTTGCATCCTTCAAAGCTCCGCTGACTGCGGCTTGCGCCAGATCCTGCATCGAAAGATCGTTGTGGCGACCGAATGCCGTCATTGAAGCACCGGCGATATAGACGTTCTCGTTCATTGCTGCCTCCCTAGGCCAGTTCGAATGTGTAGCTGGTGCTGGCACTCATCGGAGCCGCGCGCTCGGAAACCGGCCTGATCGTCATGCCAATTGCCGGCCTCTGTCCTTCGGGAAGCTCCAGGCGACCAAACACGCGTGCGTCTTCAGGGAAATCGGCGTAGACCAATACAAAAGGTGTCAGGCCAGTTTTCGGATTTGGGTGGATGACTGTAAAGCTGTAGAGTGTGGCGACCTCCGATAGCGTGATCGGCTCGAAGCGATCGGCTGAGGGCGATGTCGCAGGAATGCGGGGAAATATCCCCTTGCCGGTGGATTTGTCGCGGGACGCTTCGAGACGCACCACAGTCTTGGAAACTTCGGCGGCGTCAGGGCGCGCCGCCTGGTCGATGATAGTCATGGTTTCCTCCGCAAATCGTGGATTGTTTTGCACCCTGAAAATATTGGATTTTGCCGCCGAGGCAGAACGACAAAGCCGCTCGAAACCGTTGACTAAAAGGCAACACGCGAGATATTCGTGCTCATGGACTCGCTACCGCCATTAAACCCCTTGCGCGCTTTCGAGGCTGCAGGCCGCTTGCAAAGCATTCGGCGCGCCGCAGAGGAGCTTCTCGTCACTCCTGGAGCTGTCAGTCGCCAGGTTCAGCGCCTGGAGACTTATCTCGGCGTCAAGCTCTTCCGACGCGACCCCCGCGAGATCGTTCTGACGACCGAAGGCGAACAGTATCTCGCCGCGGTGACCCGCCATTTCGATGGACTGCGTGAGGAGACGCTGAAGCTGACAGGTCGGAGGACGATCGAGATTCTGCGTGTGCGCGCCTACACCACGTTCGCGATGAAATGGCTGATCCCTCGGCTGAGCACATTCAACGCGTCAAACGACACCACTGAAGTCAGACTGACGACGTCCAACGAGACCGTGGACTTCGACCGCGAGAACGTCGACGGCGCAATCCGCCTGGGCGACGGCAACTGGCCCGGAGTCGAAGTCGACCGAGTTATGAAGAATGAACTCGTTCCGCTCTGCACACCTGCGTTTCGCGAAAGCCACGGCTTGAACGAGTTCGGTGATCTCAGTCGGATACACCTCCTTCACTCCTTCATCCGTCCCGACGATTGGCGCTATTGGCTAGAGTCGGCGGGCTGCAAGACCGTGGATCCGTATGCTGGAGACAAGTACGCCAGCTCTACTCTGGCGTACCAGGCAACGCTCGAAGGACAGGGCGTCATGATCGCACAGAAGGCGCTCTTCCTCGACGACCTCCGATCCGGGCGGTTGGTCCAGCCGTTTGAGCACAGCTTGGATCGCGGTGATTTCACCTATTACTTCATTTATCCCCGCAACCGTCTCCGAAACCCTGCGTTCAGGCGCTTCCGGATATGGTTGCTGGAGCAGGCCGCGGCCGCCACGCAATCTGCGGCGCTCAATCCCGTGGAAACACAAACGCAACCATAGATGCGAAGAGGCCCCGCTACCGGGCGGGGCCTCTTCCGATATCTCCGACGCTTGATCCTTCAGCGCAGCGGGCGTCCGTTCGTTTCCGGCAGTCTCGCGTAGACGATTGCGGCGACGACACAGATCGCGGCCACATAGATCCAGATGAAATCGCCATATCCCCAGCCGTTCATCGCGGTCATGATGTAGGGAGCCGTCCCACCAAAAAGAGTGACCGAGATTGCATAGGGAAGAGCGACGCCTGTTGCCCTGATACGCGCTGGAAATTGTTCGGCCATCATGGCGGCCGCCGCACCGGCGAACCCCGTCATGATGATCATCGATACAGTCATTAACGCAGTCGCCTGGAACCATGTGATGCCGGGTACGAGCAGAGCGAAGCTTGGCCACGCCCAGATCGCGGACGCGATCGCGAAGGTAATCAGCACCGGCCTGCGTCCGATCCGGTCGGAGAGCATTCCCACAAACGGTATAATGAAAAGTGAGATGGTCACGGAGACACTGCCTACAAGAAGCGTATCGACAATTGGCATCTTGGTGACCAGGTGGATGTAGCTCGGATAGCTGACCATCCACACGTAGTTGAGCAGATTTCCGGACATTGCGATGCCGACGACACGTAGAGCATCCTTCGGGTGTTTCAGCAGGACATCCATCATTGGGTTTTTTTGAACGCCTTCAACGGCCACGCGCTTTTTGAAAACATCAGTTTCCGAGACAGACAGGCGAATCCAGAGTGTGATCAGCCCAAGGATCGCAGCGACGATAAACGCCACTCGCCATCCCCAGTCCGTCAAGCCGGAATCGTTGCCGAATTGAGACAGAATGTAGCCGAGCACGAACGAGACCAAAGTGCCTGCGTTTATCGCGAACCATTGCCAAGATCCTGCGAAGCCGCGCCTGTCTGAAGGTGCTGATTCCACCAGGAAAGTCGATGCGGAGCCGAATTCGCCGCCCGCTGAGAAGCCCTGCACGAGGCGCGCGAATACCAGGATGACCGGAGCCGCAGGGCCGATTACCGCATAGCCTGGGCATAGGCCGATGATAAGCGACGCGGCTGACATCAGAAGGATGGATAGGGTGAGCCCCGCCTTGCGGCCATGCCTGTCGGCAAATGCACCGAGAATCGCGCCGCCGACGGGGCGCATCACGAAGCCAACCGCAAACACGGCAAAGACCGACAACAGTGCCGTGAGTGAGTCCCCGGAGGAAAAATACTCTTTCGCCAGGATCGATGCGAACGTCGCGTAGATGACCCAGTCCGTGTATTCGACGATCGTACCAAGTGTCGCGGCGACCACCGCTTTCTTCTGATGGGCCGTCAGGGCCGTCGCCGCACCGACGTTCTCGTTCGTTTGTTCAGATGTAAAAGGCGTTGTGCCGGGAACGTCCGACATAGCTGATCCTCCATGCTGTCAAGCAGGTCTCTCCCATAGGACCCGAGGGGCACAGCATGGCAAAATCGCAAAATCGCTGTGAACGACTTTTGCGGCCCGCGCGATTGACAAAAACTCAACGGAGGCGTCCGACCAAGGGATGTTGACTTGCGGTCAACATGCCGAGACCGAAATCTCACTTGAAGAACGGCTCCGAAAAGCGCTCGTCTGCCGAGACAAAACGCAGCGGAGGAGCCACTCGTCATGCAAGCTGAATCTCATGGTCAAAACGATATCGGTTTCATCGGCCTCGGTGCCATGGGCGCCCATATGGTCCGGCATCTTCTGAAGGCAGGCTTCAATTTGCATGTCTACGACACGGACGCGGCTGCGGTGGAATGCTGTGCGATACTTGGCGCGAGGGTGTGCGCTTCGCCTTCGGACGTAGGGAATGCCGCCGATGCAGTCTTCGTCTGCCTGCCGACCCCCGAAACCGTCAAGCGTGTCGTGCTGGGTGAGAACGGAGTCATCCACGGGTCCAGGGTCAAGATTTACGTCGATCTTTCAACGACGGGCCCGAGCGTTGCAAAGGAGGTAGCCGAGGGTCTGGCGGCACGTCAGATAACCGCGCTCGACGGACCACTTGCCGGCGGCGTCGCTGGAGCCGAGGCCGGAACGCTTTCAGTGATGGTCTCGGGAGCCCGATGGGCTTTCGAGAAGCTGCAACCAGTCTTCAAAAGCTTCGGTCGCAACGTTGTCCACGTCGGAGATGGCGTCGGTCAGGGTCAAGCTCTTAAGTTGGTCAACAACATGATCGTCGGTGCAAATCTCGTCGCCGCCGCCGAGGCGATCCTTTTCGGCGTCAAATTCGGTCTCTCCGCAGACGTCATTCTCAAGATGCTGAATGCCAGCACGGGCCGCAGCTTTGTCACCGAGCAGATTCTGGAGCGCGTCATCGACCGAAAGTTCGACTTCGGCTTCCGGCTCGAACTGATGCGCAAGGACCTCCGTCTGTGCGTCAACGAAGCCGATGCGATCGGAGCTCCGATGATGGTGTCGGCTCTGGCGAAACAGTTCTACGAACTGGCGCATGCGCATGGCCATTCCAGCGAGGACATGACGGTTGTCGTCAAGGAACTTGAAGAGACTTTTGGGGTCGAAATCAGCCGCTGACCTTCATTCCGGCGGTCGCCTCCTCGGACGAGGCGCAATTCCGCCGATAGAGCGAGAAAAGACAATGTTACGTGACGCGTTAAAAAATCTCACTGTCATAGACTTCACGCACATCGGTGCCGGACCAACGTGCACCATGCTGCTCGCCGACATGGGCGCCCGCGTAATCAAGGTCGAATCGCCGGATGGCGAATTGGGGCGTAAGCTCGGCCCGGCGTGGATCGGCAACGATAGCGCTCTCTACCATGGCTTCAATCGCAACAAGCTCGGCCTCAAGCTCGATCTCAAGTCGCCCGCTGGCGTTGCTGCGGCGAAAAAGCTGGCGGCCAAGGCCGACATCCTGGTTGAAAGCATGCGCCCGGGGGTAATGGATCGCCTGGAGCTGGGGTACGAATCGCTATCCAAAGCAAACCCATCTCTAATCTACGCCTCGATCTCCGCTTATGGGCAAACGGGTCCCTATGCCGACCGGGCTGGAGTCGACGGTATCCTGCAGGCCGATAGCGGACTGATGAGTATAATCGGAACGGAGGGGGCCGAGCCGGCCAAGGTGCAGGCTCCGATCGTCGATGTCTTCACGGGCTATGTAGCGGTGTCGGGCATCCTTGCGCAGCTTCGCAAGACCGCTGAGACGGGCAAGGGAGCGCAACTCGACGTCAACCTGTTCAATTCGGCGATCGCACTGCAGCAGGTGTCGCTCACGAACTATCTTGCCGACGGGCTGGTTCCGGAACGGATCGGAAGTGCGGCCCCCTACTCCGCACCCAACGAAGCCTTCGAAGCGTCCGACGGATGGCTCATGGTGGCCGCATATAACGCCGGCAGATGGGAGCGTCTGTGCGACCTGCTGGATCTTGCACCGCTGGCCGCCGATCCACGTTTTGCGACTTCCTCGCAGAGAGTCGCGAACAGGACGGAGATGCGGAAGTTGCTTGGGGAACGGTTCATTACAAAGACGCGCACCGACTGGCTTGCGGCGCTGAAACATGCCGACATCCTTTGCGCGCCGGTTGCGAACTATGACGATCTTCTTCGGCACCCGCAGATCCACGCAAACGGCATGATGCTGACGCTCGATCACCCGACAATCGGATCGGTCCGGACGCCAGGGTTTCCGATCAATAGTCTTGAAATGCGCGGCGCCGGCCATGTCCATGCACCTTCGCTTGGAGAGCATTCTCGGATGATCCTGCAATCTTCCGGATTTCGTAAAGACGAAATTGACGCGCTAGTCGGCGAACCGGAGACATCGATGACGACGTTAGAGCCGCCGCTTCGCTCGGCCTCGATACGGTGATGCTCAGTCACGACGATCAATAGATAACAGACCGGAGGAAATGCGACATGGTAGAACGCACTTTAAGCTATATCGGTGGCTCGGATGTTGAGCCACTCGACGGCGACTATGCCGATAAAATCGATCCGCGTACCAATCGGAAAATCAAGGACGTTGCCAACAGTGGCCCCAAGGACGTCGAGCTGGCGATCGCATCCGCATCTACAGCCCTGTCCGCTTGGCGAGACATGCGTCCTTCCGAGCGCGGCAGGCTGCTTGTTGAAATCGCCAGACAACTTCGTGAGAACGGCCAGTCCGTCGTCGAGACCGAAAGCCTGGAAACGGGCAAGCCCCGAAGAGAGATGGCTCAGCTTCTCGATCTGACCGCGCAGTATTTCGAATTCTACGGCGGTATCGTCAATATCGACGATGGCAACATCATCAACGTCGGACCCGACTATCACGTCTACACTCGCCGTGATCCCTTCGGCGTAATCGGGGTCATCCTTCCCTGGAACGCGCCTCTTCATCAGGCCGCACGGGCGATCGCTCCCGCGCTTGCCATGGGAAACACGGTCGTTGCCAAGCCCTCCGAACATACGTCGGGATCGCTCGTCGACTTCGCGAAGCTTGCGGTCGAAAAAGCTGGACTGCCTCCCGGCGTGCTCAATGTGATCGTCGGCAAGGGCAGTGTCGTCGGACCTGCAATGGCCAGCCATCCGGATGTTCGGAAGATCTCCTTTACAGGAGGACTGAAGGCCGGGCAGGAACTTGGCCGTATCGCTGCTGAAAGAATTCTGCCTCTGACGCTAGAACTAGGTGGAAAGAGTGCGAATATCGTCTTCGATGATGCCGATCTCGATGCCGCCGCAAAGGGATCGACGAGCGCCTTCACCTGGAACGGCGGGCAATGGTGTGCGGCTGGCACGCGGCTGCTGGTGCAGGAAAATGTCCACGACGCCTTTGTGACCAAGTTGGTAGACAACGTGGCTAAACTGGAGATCGGGCCGCAGGACGATGCATCCTACGGACCGATCACGACAAATGCGCAATTCGACAAGATCAAAAGCTTCTTCGACATCGCCGAGCGAGATGGATTGAAGCCTGCGATCGGCGGCAAAGTGCTCGATGAGGATCTTGGCGGCGGCCATTATGTCGAGCCTACGGTCTACACCGGTGTAAGCAACGATATGGAGATCGCTCGTGAAGAGATATTCGGGCCAATCCTCAGCGTCATCAAGTTCAAGGACGAGGCGGACGCTGTTCGGATCGCCAACGACTCGGACCTTGGGCTCGCAGCAGGCATCTGGACGCGGGACATTGGACGTGTTCACCGCGTAGCCGGACGCTTGGAGGCCGGACGCATTGTTGTTAACGAATACAGTGGAGGGTTCGTGCAGACGCCGTGTGGTGGTTTCAAATATAGCGGCTATGGTCGCGAACAAGGCGTCGACGCTTTGGCCCACTACACGCAGCTGAAGTCAGTCATCATTCGCCTTTGATGTCGCTGTGCGTGCGCTGGTATCTGAATTATGGCGCAAGCGCCCCGTCGGTGATAGATGGCATGCCGACGAGACCGATACCACGGTTCGAGGCGGATGGACCGATCAAGGCAGCATTGATGACGGCAGTGGCAGCGAGATCCGACTGAGCACCTCTTGTCGAAATCCGTCTCAGCCCTTTTCAATTGCCGGACATGCAAATCTCGAGCAGCTTCCGGACCGCGTCGCTCTGGTGCCGCTCCTTGTGTCGGAGTGACAGGAAAGCGCGATCAGGTAATTTGAAATCAACGGTCATCAACTCCCGCTGCTGGACGCGTTGCCGCACGATGATACTCGATACTGCCGCCGCGCACATACTTTCCGCGACGGCAGAAAGCACCGCCTCGTTGGACGGCAGGACCATGGCGATGTCAAGCCGGGAAGGATCGCAGCCGCATGCGGTCAACGTTGTTTCAAAAGTAGATCTTGTGCCAGATCCCGGCTCACGCATGACCCACCGGGCTTTTGTCAAAAGATCGTCGGCAGTAATGCCCTTTGTGTCCGCGAGTAGATGTCCCGGAGGCACCACGACGACCATTGCATCCACCGCGACGCGATGCGATGCCAGCACCGGTTCGTCGATTTCGCCCTCAACAAATCCAAGGTCAGCAAGACCGTCTATCACTGCCTGTGAAACCGTTCTGGTATTGCCAACGATAAGGCATATTTCGATGCCAGGGTAGGCTTCATGAAACCGCATCAGACGTGGTGGCAGCCAGTAGCTCGATATGGTCTGGCTCGCATAGATATTGAGCGTGCCACGCCGCAGGCCACCCAATTCACTTAGGACGAGCGCCGCAGACCTTGCGCGTGCGAGGACCGCCTCTGCCTCGCCTAGGAAATTCCTCCCTGCCTGGGTCAATTCGATTCGGCGTCCGACACGATGAAAAAGCTCCACATTGTAGAATGATTCCAGGGCCTTAATCGCTGAGCTGACGGCCGATGGCGTCAGACCGATCGCGGCGGCGGCCTTAGTGAGGTGCTCACGTTGCGCCACCGCAACGAAGATCGAAAGTTGCTCGAAAGTCATGGGCTAAACATCCAGTTTTATCGAATGAAACATGCCGTATTATTCGATGGAAGTCGATGATCGGCGATGACATCTAGTGTGCATCAGACGGAGATTATTCCTATGTTGCACAGAGTTATCGTCAGTGTGTTGCCCGGTCTTCTTTTGGCAACTCTTGTTGCCGGCGTAGCGCTTCTGCTCGAACGTGTAGAAGCCGCGTGGTTTGGAGCCGCCTGGATCGAAGGATTGGTTTTGGCTATTTTGATTGGAACAGCCATACGCACCGTTTTTCGTCTGCCTCTGGGATTCCAGAGCGGCATTCATTTTGCGAGCAAGATAGTGCTGGAGATAGCGATCGTATTGCTCGGAGCGTCTATCAGCTTCGAAGCAATCGGAAATGCTGGTCCAATGCTATTTGCAGCGATCGCGGCGGTGGTTGTGATCGCCCTGCTTGTAAGCTACGGGATCGGACGCAGCCTCGGTTTGACACACAAGCTCGCCATCTTGGTCGCTTGCGGAAACTCCATCTGCGGCAATTCCGCTATAGCAGCAGTGGCGCCCGTCATTGACGCGGACGCGGATGACGTGGCTGCCTCCATCGCCTTCACCGCGGTACTTGGCATTTTTGCCGTCCTGGCGCTGCCACTCGTCGATATCTATTTCGGCATGAGCCAGCACTCCTACGGGGTTTTTGCCGGACTTACGGTTTATGCCGTTCCCCAGGTCTTGGCGGCAACTGTGCCGGCCGGAATGTTGAGCGTGCAAGTTGGCACTCTGGTCAAATTGATCCGCGTGCTGATGCTCGGACCGGTCATTCTGCTGATTGGGGCGGGTACCGGGCGCCGTGGCGGTAGGGCATCGTCAACTGCGATCGTACCGTGGTTTATTCTCGGGTTTCTGGCGATGATGACCCTGCGCTCATTCGGCCTAGTTCCTGATGAAGCGATCGCCCCGATGAGCCACGTGTCGACTACCCTGACGATCGTCTCAATGGCCGCACTTGGCCTCAGCGTTGACGTTCGCACCGTCGCTCATGCTGGCGGACAGGTAATAGCCGCAGCATCGCTCTCGCTGTTGGCGCTTGCTGGAATTAGCGCCACTGTTTTGGCACTTCTGTCATAGGGGCGACGGTACACGTCCCAAATACCGCCATGCGCCTGCTTCGTTAAAAGGCCACCAGTGACTGTCGCTATAATCAGCGCTTATGCAGTTTGTAATTGACTGATATTAGACATTATGCAGGTGCTGGCCCAGGGTCTTCTTGTCAAGAACCAAGGAGACCAACATGACCGATCTCGTTGCGGGCTTCCTCAAGTTTCGGGAAACGGCGTTCAAGGAACGCACCGAACTTTTTCGGGAGCTTTCACATGCACAATCGCCCGGCACATTGTTTATCGCATGCTCGGACAGTCGCATCATCCCGGAACTGGTGACGCAACAGGAGCCCGGTGGGATGTTCGTCATTCGCAATGCCGGCAACATAGTTCCGTCGTTCGGGGCTGAACCCGGTGGCGTCAGCGCCTCCGTCGAATACGCCGTTTCCGTACTTGGCGTGCAGGACATTGTGGTCTGCGGACACTCCAATTGCGGTGCCATGACAGCGATTGCCTGCGACCATGATCTTGGCGGCCTCCCGGCAGTCAGCAATTGGCTGAAATATGCCGATGCAGCAAAGGCGGTAAACGGTTGCCGGCACTATCATTGCGAACACGAAAAGATCGACGCCTTGGCCCACGACAACGTCATCGTTCAACTCGCCAATCTTCGCACGCATCCCTCCGTTGCCGTCGCCATGAGCAAAGGCGAACTGCGGCTGCACGGATGGGTCTACGACATCGAGAGCGGTCAGATAGACGCGCTTGATGGAGCCACAGGGATATTCGTTCCGCTTGCGGACAATCCCGAGGCAAACGCCTACCCGAGCGGTGCGCCGCTCAGCTCGTCTCATTGAGCGGGCATCGGCAATCGGTGTGATTTGATCTCCAGTTAGAAAGGAAAACTGAAATGCTGCAATCCCAACACAACCAGACCGTTCGCGGTGACCTTGCCGACAAGGCTGTCGCCAACAAAACAAAGAAAAACCTCTCCTGGGCTCAGCTGGCCGAGGGAACAGGTCTCTCGGAAGCTTTTGTCACAGCAGCGCTTTTGGGACAGCACCCCCTCCCGGCAGACATCGCCGCAAAGGTCGGGAAACAGCTCGGCTTCGATTCCGACGATATCCTGAACCTGCAGACCATTCCCGTTCGCGGCAGTCTCGGTGGTGCCGTGCCTACCGATCCGACGATCTATCGGTTCTACGAAATGATCCAAGTCTATGGCACGACCCTGAAAGCCCTGGTTCACGAAAAGCTTGGCGACGGCATCATCAGCGCGATCAACTTTAAGCTGAGCGTCGAGAAGGTCGAGGATTCCGACGGCGGGCACCGCGCCGTTATTACGCTAAACGGCAAGTATCTCCCCACCAAGCCATACTGATGATTGAACTCGCCTTCGACTGTCGCTGGGTATTGCGACAGTCGAGGGTGATTGCGATCAGCACGCCGTCGTCTTGCATTTCCTCCGCCATTTCGACGAGCAGCCCTGTGAGAAGAGTTTTCAGCAACCGACGCTATACGTCTTCCTCGAGGACCAATTCCGCGACCGCATCGGATTTCAGTATTGGATGCGGTCGCTAGACATACCTAAGGCAATGCCCGTTGCATTAATCTGCAGCGGGGAAATCAAGCGTAGTATCATTTATGCGGTTGAATAGATTGGTGAGCGCGATGCTTGCTACCGCCATCGTGACGTCGACGAGCTGCGGATCCGTAACGCCGGCCTCCTTGACTGCCGCCACAACATCAGCCGGAACTGTGCCGCTGGTCTTGAGCAGGTATAGGACAAACTTCGCCAATGCGTCATTTCGCACATCGCCCGACGGCTGTGCCTGGCGCAGCGCTAGAATCGCTTCGCGGCTCAAGCCGAACTTTTTTCCCAGCAGCGTGTGGGCGGCCAGGCAATAGTCGCAGCCGGTGGTCTGGCTGACGACCAGTTTGATGACTTCGATATCGACAGGGCTCAAGCTGCTCTTTTTGAGCGAAGCTTCCAGATTCAAGACCGCTTCCAGGGCAACCGGGCTATTGCCGCCAATTCCAATGTATGAATTCGGCACCTTGCCAACCGCACTTTTTACGGCGCTGAACAATTCGGCTGCCCTGCCAGTGGCTTCGGACAATGCTATAGTATGGAGACGAGCCATGATAATTTCCTTTTATGCTACGTCAGTCGGGAGGATTTGCGTCAGCCGGTTTGCTGACAGGAGAAGACTTGCGGTTATTCGCCACTCACCGTTTTGGCGATCAACGTCTCCGCTTTAGGGCGTGCCAGTTGGTCATTGGTGAGGACCGTCGCATTTGTGATCGCGGCCGCAGGATGATACGCAACCATGGTCCTTCCGCTGCTGTCTTCCCGCACCAGTACGCGCAGCGGTAGATCCAAAGCTAACGTCGGTGTTATCAACATCAGCGGCGTCCCTGATTGCGGGCTGCCATAGATGAGAACGATGGTCCGTGGCATGCTCAGGCCCGCTTGTGTCGCGGCGGCGCTATGATCGATGCGCGCGAATATCTTCAAGCTGGCTTTCTCGAACGCATCGCTGAGACGATCCAGTGTGGTCGTGAAGTCATAGGCGCTAGCCAGTTCCACTATGCCCGCAGGACATTCAATCATGGGCGTGTTCCAAGCCGACGATTAAGTCTTTCATATCGATGCCTTTTTCCGACTAAAAAACCTTGCACCGCCACGATTATAATGTCGAATATCGCCTCCTTATGGGCCCTATAAGTACACGTTATGGAAGAACGCCTCGCACGATATTTAATCTCGGTGGTCGAACAAGGTAGCTTCACGCGGGCGGCCGAAAAGCTGCACGTTTCACAGCCCGCGTTATCGCAACAGATTCGCCATCTCGAAGAACGCCTCGGCGTGAAACTTCTCGATAGATCCGGCAAAACAGTTGTCGCGACGGACATTGGCAAGGCCTACATCGGTCACGCCGCTCGGGCTCTGCGAGAGTTCGATGCCGGCAAGCGCGCTGTTCACGATGTCAGAAATTTGGACAGAGGCGACTTGCGACTGGCTTTTACACCGACGTTCGCCACCTACCTGATAGGGCCTCTGACCCACCTCTTCCTGAGCACCTATCCCAATATCACAATGACAGTAGACGTGCTGGCGCAAATGGATATTGAGGCGGGATTGATGCACGACCGTTTCGATCTAGGGATCGCTCCCAGCCATCCGGAGAGTGCCGAAATTTCCGGCACCTCCGTTGGCGAAGAACATCTCAACTGTGTTGTAAGCCCTGACCATCCCTGTGCCGATCTTCTATCGATCAATTCGGAGGTGCTCTCGACATTGAAGCTCGCGCTGTTTGATCGATCCTTCGCAACCCGCTTGTTCATCGACAAACACTTCCGCGCCAATCGATTGCAGGCGAAGATATCCGTTGAATCAAATTCCCTGGAAGCGCTGATATCGCTGGTAAGGTATGGTGCATATGCGACGATCTTGCCGGCATTTGCTGGGAACCGGATTGCTGGGACACGATCGATACCCCTATCACCAGCAATCGCAACAAGACCCATCTGTCTGCTGAAACGCGCCGACGGATATCATTCTTTTGCAAGCATTGCATTCGAACAGATGTTCAACTCAACGGATTGGGCGCTGCCATCAACAAAATAGGCCGAGCCCGATAGCTTCAAGCTGGCTTGAAGGGAAAGGCGCCGCGGCTGCTCCTTTGCGACGTTGTCACGTTGTTGGCGTCCCTTTCATGCTATCCCTGCAAGCGGCGCAAAAGCACGCCCAGCCGCTCTTCTGACGGGCAATCCTCAAGGTCCAGCCGAATTGGG
>NZ_JBNDHT010000144.1:0-17073 GCF_056755115.1 Rhizobium sp. SVR5-2C
GGCACCCGCAAGTGGCTGCTGCGTTTTCCGGCGCGCGGTGCGGGGCGGCCCGTCGAAATCGAAGCCGTCTATATTCCGGAAGAGGGTCGCGGCACGCTCTGCATTTCGAGCCAGGTCGGCTGCACGCTGACCTGTTCTTTCTGTCACACCGGGACGCAGCGTCTCGTGCGCAACCTGACGGCCGAGGAAATTCTCTCGCAGCTCCTGCTTGCCCGCGACCGGCTTGGCGATTTCCCGGACCGCGAAGCGCCGCAGGGTACGATCATGCCGGCCGAAGGCCGCAAGGTCAGCAACATCGTGATGATGGGCATGGGCGAGCCGCTCTACAATTTCGATGCCGTGAAGCAGGCGCTGCTGATCGCCACCGATGGTGACGGTTTGTCGTTGTCGAAGCGCCGCGTGACGCTATCGACCTCCGGCGTCGTGCCCGAAATCTTCCGTACCGGCGAGGAGATCGGCGTCATGCTGGCAATCTCCCTGCATGCCGTGCGCGATGATCTGCGCGATATCCTGGTGCCGATCAACAAGAAGTATCCGCTAAAGGAACTGATCGAAGCCTGCCGGAACTATCCGGGGCTTTCGAATGCCCGGCGCATCACCTTCGAATACGTCATGCTGAAGGACGTCAACGACAGCCTGGAAGATGCCAAGGGGCTCGTTCAGCTGCTGAAGGGGGTACCGGCGAAGATCAATCTGATCCCGTTCAATCCATGGCCGGGCACCAACTATCAATGCTCCGACTGGGCGCAGATCGAAAAGTTTGCCGATTTCATCAATTCTGCGGGCTATGCCTCGCCGATCCGCACGCCGCGCGGCCGCGACATCCTCGCCGCTTGCGGGCAGCTGAAATCGGAATCCGAACGGATGCGCAAGACGGAGCGGCTGGCCTTCGAGGCAATGATGATCGCCAATCACGGCGCGGATGACTGATCAGGAAGTTTGATCCTTCCAGCAGTTCTTTGCGGTTGATAAGGCGGTTCGCTTTTCCTAGAAGCGCCTATCATCGATGGAGGACTGATATGCGTTCGATTTTGCTCGCCGTTGCGGCGACCCTTGCCCTCACCCTGCCCGCCAAGGCCGAAGACGTGACCGTCGCCGTGACGGCAATCGTCGAACATCCGGCGCTCGACGCCGTTCGCAAGGGCGTCCAGGACACGCTGACTGCTGCCGGCTACAAGGAAGGCGAGAACCTCAAGTTCCTTTTTGAATCGGCCCAGGGCAACCCGGCGACCGCCGCCCAGATTGCCCGCCAGTTCGCCGGTGAAGATCCTGATGTCATCGTGCCGATCTCCACACCTTCGGCGCAGGCCGTCGTTTCGGCAACGCGCGACATCCCGGTCGTGTTCACCGCCGTTTCTGATCCGCTCGGCGCGCAGCTCGTCAAGGACATGGACAAGCCCGGCGGTAATGTTACCGGCCTCTCCGACATGTCGCCGGTTGCCGAGCATATCGGGCTCATCAAGGAAATTCTGCCGAACGTGAAGTCGATCGGCTATCTCTACAATTCCGGTGAAGCGAACTCCGTTTCCCTTCTCGCCGTTCTCAAGCAGGAAGCTGAGAAGGCTGGCCTCACCGTGGTGGAATCCGCGGCGACCAAATCGGCTGAGGTCCAGGGGGCTGCCCGCGCGCTCGTCGGCCGGGCAGACGCGATCTACGTGCCGACCGACAACACGATCATCTCGGCCCTTGAAGGCGCAGTCGCCGTTGCCGAGGAAAGCAAGCTGCCGCTCTTTACCGCGGATACGGACTCCGTCTCTCGCGGCGCGATCGCAGCGCTCGGCTTCAACTATTACGACGTCGGCAAGCAGACCGGAGACATTGTCGTTCGTATCCTGAAGGGCGAAAATCCGGGCGACATCGCGGTCAAGGTTGCGGCAGGCAGCGACCTCGTCGTCAACAAGAAGGCGGCAGAGAAGATGGGTGTCACGTTGCCGGAAGGCGTACTGAAGCGCGCTAACCGCGTCATCGAATAACTGCAGAGTCTGCGCTTTAATATTGCGCTCGGCCGCTCCTGTTTCTAAACGGGGGCGGTTTGATATTTTAAGACCCGTGAAAATACGGGCAGAAAGAAGAAAGGCGGGGCCTTGAGTCAGATTGCTTTTTGGGGAGCCGTGGAGCTGGGGCTGGTCTATGCCTTCGTCGCCCTTGGCGTCTATCTCGCCTTCCGCGTCCTCGATTTCCCGGACCTGACCGTCGACGGTTCCTTTCCTCTCGGTGCCGCGGTGACCGCTGTGCTGATCATCGCCGGCGTGAACCCCTGGCTTGCGGGTTTGGTCGCGATGGTGGCGGGTGCGGCCGCCGGCCTCGTGACGGCCATGCTCAACGTCCGCTTCAAGATCCTTAATCTGCTTGCCTCGATTCTCACCATGATCGGGCTCTTCTCGGTGAACCTGCGCGTCATGGGCAAGCCGAACGTGGCGCTGATCAATGCCGATACGATGATCAGCCCGTTCTTCGGCCACGGCCTGCGTGATTTCTACGTGCGTCCGCTATTCGTCGGGGCGCTGGTGATTGTTGCCGTGATCGTCGTCTGGCGCTTCCTCGAGAGCGACGCCGGGCTTGCGATGCGTGCGACCGGGGCCAACGCCCGGATGGCTCGCGCCCAGGGCGTCGATACCAACCGTCAGATCTATCTCGGCATGGCGATCTCGAATGCCCTCGTGGCTTTCGGCGGCGCGCTGTTTGCCCAGACCAACGGTTTTGCGGACGTCACCTCCGGCGTCGGCACGATCGTCGTCGGTCTCGCGGCGGTCATCATCGGCGAGACACTGCTTGGCCGCCGTGGGTTGCTGATCGCGCTGATCGGCTGCGTCTTCGGTTCGATCATCTATCGCATCGCCATTCAGCTTGCGCTCTCGACCGATTTCATCGGCCTGCAGGCTTCCGACCTCAATTTCGTGACGGCGGTTCTCGTGACGATCGCGCTCATCCTGCCCCGTCTTCGCCGTGGAGGAGCCGCATCGTGATCAGCGTCAAGGATATCAAGGTTGTCTTCGGCAAGGGAACGCCGCTCGAAAAGAAGGCGCTCAACGGCATCAGTCTGACGATCGAGCAGGGCTCCTTCGTCACTGTCATCGGTTCGAATGGCGCCGGTAAGTCCACACTGCTCGGCGTGCTCGCGGGCGACGTGCTGCCGAGCGAAGGCAAGGTGACGATCGGCTCCACCGATGTGACGCGCAAGCCGACGGCCGCGCGTGCCGGTCTCGTTGCACGTGTATTCCAGGATCCGCTGACCGGGAGCTGCGGCTCGCTGTCGATCGAAGAGAACCTTGCGCTCGCCGCCCGGCGCGGTGAGCGCCGCGGTCTTGTCGCAGCACTCGGCCTGAAGCGCCGCGAGCATTTCCGTGAACGCATCAGCGAGCTCAATCTCGGCCTCGAGAACCGCATGGCCGACCGCATGGACCTGCTGTCCGGCGGCCAGCGTCAGGCGGTTTCCCTTGTCATGGCGACGCTTGCCGGTTCGGAGGTATTGCTGCTGGACGAGCATACGGCAGCACTCGACCCCGGCATGGCGGAATTCGTCATGGGCCTCACAGACAAGATCGTGTCTGAGCGCAAGCTGACGACGCTGATGGTCACACATTCCATGCGCCAGGCCCTCGACTATGGTCACCGTACAGTCATGCTGCACGGCGGCGAGATCGTCCTCGACGTCAGCGGCGACAGCCGCAAGGACCTGCAGGTCGAGGATCTGATCGCGATGTTCCGCAAGATGCGCGGCCAGACGCTGGACGACGACGCGCTGTTGATCGGCTGAGCTCAGCTTCACCGAAATATTTTCGGAGCCATGTCGATCCGCTTGCATCCCGTTCGTTATCGGTCACCATCGCAATCAAGCGATGGTTGACCCGAGGAGACGGACAAATGAAATATATCGCGCTGATTTATATGGACCCGAACACGCGCACGCCGCCGGATTCGCCGGAATTCGGCAAGATGATGAGTGGTTATGCGGTCGCGACCGAGACCTACAAGAAGGACGGCGTCTGGGTTGGCGGCGACGCGCTGCAGCCGGTGACCACCGCCACGACCGTGCGGGTGCGAAACGGCAGGACCGAAACCATGGACGGCCCCTTCGCCGACACCAAGGAGCAGCTCGGCGGGTTTTATATTTTCGACTGCACCAATCTCGACGACGCGATCAAGTACGCCGCGATGATCCCGCATGCCGCCATGGGCAGTGTCGAGGTGCGGCCGATCATGGTCTTCGACCGCTGATGAGCGAATTTTCGGCGACGGCCCCGATTGCCGAAGCGATCGACAGGATCGCCCGGCAGGACGGTGGCCGTCTCCTCTCCAGCCTGGTGGGCTCGTTCCGGGATTTCCAGCTCGCCGAGGACAGCCTTCAGGACGCGCTGGAGTCCGCGCTCGTCCACTGGAACCGCAACGGCCTGCCGGCCTCGCCGAACGCCTGGCTGATGCAGGTCGCCCGCCGCAAGGCGGTCGACCGGCTGCGGCGCTCGGCCAATTTCCACGCGAAGTCGGCCGAGATCACCCATCTTATCGAACTCGAAAACACATCGCCCGTGACGGACGAGCCCGATCCGATCGGCGACGAGCGGCTGAAGCTGATTTTCGCCTGCTGCCATCCGGCGCTCGACCGGAAGACCTGCGTGGCGCTGACTTTGCGTTCCGTCTGCGGGCTGAAGACCGAGGAGATCGCCGATGCCTTCCTCGACCGGCATGAGGCCATGGCGCAACGGCTGGTGCGCGCCCGCGACAAGATCGCCAAGGCCGGCATCGCCTTTGAAGTGCCGGGGCCGGACGGTTGGGCGGCCCGGCTCGAAAGTGTGCTTGCCGTCGTCTATCTCATCTTCAACGAAGGATATGCGTCGGGGCGCGACAGCCATATCCGCGCCGATCTTTGCGACGAGGCGATCCGGCTCGGGCGGCTACTGACAGTGCTCCGGCCGGGCGAGCCGGAAATCGAGGGGCTGCTGTCGCTGATGCTCCTCCACCACGCCCGCCGGGCGGCGCGGATCGGTGACGGCGGCGAGATGCTGACGCTCGAAACGCAGGACCGCAGCCTCTGGGACCGGGAGGGGATCGCGGAGGGCGTCGCGCTGATCGAAGGGGCGCTCAAGCGCGGCCGGCCCGGACCATACCAGTTACAGGCGGCGATCATTGCCGTGCATGCGGAAGCGCCGAACTTCGCCGAGACGGACTGGCAGGAGATCGCCTGGCTCTACGCCGAGCTTGCCCGCACCGCCGACAACCCGGTCTACGAACTCAACCGTATCGTTGCGCTCTCCTATGTTGAAGGCCCGGCCGCGGCGCTTGCCTGTCTCAAGCCCATCGCCATGGCCCTGGTGCAATACCAGCCCTTCTATGCCGTGCAGGCGGATCTTCTGGCACGCGCCGGTCAGCTCGATCAGGCGAGGCTCGCCTATGTCAGGGCGATCGAGCTGTCGCAGTCCGATGCGGAGAAGCTGTTCCTGTCGCAGCGGCTCGAGGCGCTTGCGAGCGGATAGGGCGGCTCTATCGTCCCTGTGTCATGAAGATCTTCAAGGCGAAGATCGAGAAGACGCCGGCGAAGGTGTAGTCCATGCCACGCAGCACCTTCCTGTTCTTCTGCAGCCAGGAGGCTAGCCAATCGGCGGCGAAGACGACGCTGGCATTGACCGGCATGCCGATCAAAATGAAGCAGAAGCCGAGGAAGAGCAGCTTGTGCGTGACCGCCGGATCGCCGGCGCTGACGAACTGCGGCAGGAAGGTCATGAAAAAGATGATGACCTTGGGGTTCAGAAGGTTGACCCAGAAGCCGGAGGAGACGTTCGAAAGTGCCGTGCCTTTCGGTTCCTCGACCTTCGCGACCGTCAGCTTCGAACCGAAGCGGACCGCCTGGACGGCAAGCCAAAGGAGATAGGCCGCGCCCCCGGTCTTCAGGATGAGGAAGGCCGTCGGAGAGGCAGTGATCAGTGCCGAGATGCCGAAGGCGACCAGCATCGTGTGGACAACGATGCCGAGGCTCGTGCCGAGGACGACGAACAGCGCCGCCTTCTTTCCCTGCGCCAGCGCGCGACTGATGGACAGGGTCATATCGGGGCCGGGTGTCGCTGCAAGCAGAAGGGTCGCGGCAGCAAAGGCGAGAAGGGTGGCAAAGCTCGGCAGGAAGTCCATGGTACACTCTGAAAGCCGGAAAACGTCGATTGCTTTTATCCGGCTTCCAGAAAATGTCTAATCAAACCTTCTAATACGACCTATTCCTTCTGTTCGAGATAGGCCTTGAACTTGTCGGCATAATCCTTGTGCCAGCGCGACAGCGGCGGGCGGTTCTCGATGATGTCCCCCATCGCCCAGGCCATGCGGCGCTCGTCGAGCGGGCGGGGAACGTCGTTGTCGGGGCAGAGGATGTAGAAATCGCCGCGGCCCAGGCTTTCCACCATGAAGTCGACGGTCTGTTCGGGGGTCCAGGCGGCGGTCGGTTTCTCCGTGCGATCGCCCTTGGTCAGGCCGGTGAAGACAAAGCCGGGGATCAAGAGGTGGGCCGAAATCTTCGAACCCTCGGTATTGCGCAATTCGTGTTGCAGCGCTTCTGTGAAAACCTTCACCCCTGCCTTGGAGACGTTGTAGGCGGGATTTCCCGGAGGCGTCGTAATGCCCTGCTTCGAGCCGGTGTTGATGACAAGCCCCGGCTCGCCGTGGGCGACCATGCCTGGTCCGAAGACGCGCGTCCCATTGATGATACCGAGAAGATTGACGCCGAGGATATTGTCCCAGCTCGCCTGATTGCTGAAGATCGAAGTCTCGGGACCGATGCCGGCGTTGTTCATGAGCACGTGGACGCGGCCGAAGCGTTGAATGACGGCGCGTTCGAGGGCTTCCAGCGACGTCTTGTCGGAAACGTCCGTTTCGACAGCCATCACATGTTCCTGCCCTGCAATGGCTTCAAGCTCGCCGCGAGCCTTCGCAAGCCTGTCGCCGCCGAGATCGGCAATGACGACGTTCATGCCTGCCCTGGCGCAATGTTTCGCCGCTGCAAGGCCGATGCCGGATGCGCCACCGGTAATCACCGCAACGTTGGACTTCCTGAAAATCTCTTGAATATTCTTCATGGGACTGACCCTTCCTCAATCGTGGTCGTATGCTGCGTGATATGGGTGAGCGTGTCGCGCTGTCAAACGCAATGCGCTTCGGCAGCGGCAATCCTTGCCCTTGCGTCGTGTGACAATCTCGCTAAAAGTGCCCGCGACACCGGGCTTTGCGGGTAAGCCGCCGCCCATATGCAACGGACCCATCATCATGGCACCTTACAAAGACGTGAAGAAAGTCGTGCTCGCCTATTCGGGTGGCCTCGACACCTCGATCATCCTGAAGTGGCTTCAGACTGAGCTCGGCGCCGAAGTCGTGACCTTCACGGCTGACCTCGGCCAGGGCGAAGAGCTCGAGCCTGCGCGCAAGAAAGCCGAAATGCTCGGCATCAAGGAGATCTATATCGAGGACGTCCGCGAAGAGTTCGTGAAGGACTTCGTCTTCCCGATGTTCCGCGCCAATGCCGTCTATGAGGGCGTCTACTTGCTCGGCACCTCGATCGCGCGTCCGCTGATCTCCAAGCATCTGATCGACATCGCCCGCAAGACCGGCGCCGACGCGATTGCCCACGGCGCGACCGGCAAGGGCAACGACCAGGTTCGCTTCGAGCTTTCCGCTTACGCGCTGAACCCGGACATCAAGATCATCGCTCCGTGGCGCGACTGGTCGTTCAAGAGCCGTACCGACCTGCTCGAATTCGCCGAGAAGCATCAGATCCCGGTCGCCAAGGACAAGAAGGGTGAAGCGCCGTTCTCCGTCGATGCCAACCTGCTGCACTCCTCCTCCGAGGGTAAGGTGCTGGAAGACCCGGCGCAGGAGGCTCCCGAATACGTGCATATGCGGACCATCTCGCCGGAAGCCGCGCCTGACAAGGCAACCGTGATCAAGGTCGGTTTCGAAAAGGGTGACGCGGTTTCGATCAACGGCGTCCGCATGAGCCCGGCGACGCTGCTGGCGGCGCTCAACAATTACGGCCGCGACAACGGCATCGGCCGTCTCGACCTCGTCGAGAACCGCTATGTCGGCATGAAGTCGCGCGGCGTCTATGAAACGCCCGGCGGCACGATCCTGCTTGCCGCGCACCGCGCAATCGAGTCCATCACGCTCGACCGCGGCGCAGCCCATCTGAAGGATGAGCTGATGCCGAAATATGCCGAGCTCATCTATTACGGCTTCTGGTTCTCGCCGGAGCGCGAAATGCTGCAGGCCCTCATCGACAAGAGCCAGGAGCATGTCGAGGGCGAAGTAACGCTGAAGCTCTATAAGGGCAATGTCATGGTCACCGGCCGCGAGAGCCCCAAGTCGCTCTATTCGGACAAGCTGGTCACCTTCGAGGACGACCAGGGCGCCTACGACCAGAAGGACGCCGCCGGCTTCATCAAGCTCAATGCGCTGCGCCTGCGCACGCTCGGCAAGCGCAACCTCAAGAGCTGACTGCGCCCACCTGCTTGACAAAGAGGCCCGCCGGTTTGCGCCGTGCGGGCCTTTTCTTTTGGTTGCAGTGACGCTTGACGGATTGCAGGGCTAGCATAGTCTACGGCCATCGTCCCTCGGAGCCTCTCATGACGCAATCGCTTCTTCTCGGCGCCTTTCTGGCAGCGCTCTTTTACGTGCTCATCCCGGGTCCGGCTTTCCTGCAGCTACTTGGCATCGGTGCCGGGCAGGGGCGCAAGGCCGGTGCATTCTTCATGATGGGCCATCTGGTCGGCGATATTCTCTGGTCGGCGCTCGCCTTGATCGCAATCGTCGGCGCGAGGACGATTGGCACCTTCGTCTTCGATCTGCTCGGGCTGCTTTGTGGCTTCTATCTCGCCTGGATCGGCCGGAGCGCCGTCACGGCAAAACCCAAGGGCGACGGGCAGGCTCTGGTAAAGGTGGAGCGGCCTTTCCGCCGCGGGCTGGTCTTCGGCGTGACCAATCCGAAAGGCTATCCAGTGGCACTTGCGACTTTCACGGCGTTGGTTGCCGGTTCGGCCGGGGCGCTCGACTTCGAGGCTTTGCCGTTGCTGCTCAGCGTCTCTTTCGTGGGTTTCGTAACCGCCGACATCATCCTAATTGCGATCATCGGCGCAGGCGCCGTGCGCCGCTTCTACCGCGCGCATGAACGGCTGATCGTCCGCTGCTCCGGTGTTCTCTTTATGGGATTTGCTGTTCAGGCGCTATGGCATGCAACGCCCGGCCTGCTTGGATGGCGACGGGCCTAGAGTATCCCGCACTCTGGCGGACTCGTCTAAGTGCAGAACAGACGCTCTAGGAGAGCGTCCTTTATGCGTCCATTCTGACACGCGGTGCTCTAGGCATCGCTTAGGAAATCGACAACGGACTGCATCGTCCTTGCCGCCGCCGGATCGCCGATCGATGTCTCGATCTCCAGCTGATTCCGGAAATAATCGAGAAAATCGAAGCTCGTCCCATCCGTGACGTGCGACAGATCGATGAGATTGCCGCGGGCATCGATGGCATGCATCGGCAGCGGTTCGGAGAGCGCGGCAAAGGTGTCCTGGTTGATGACACCGCTATCGAAGCTCCGGCGGGCAAAGTTGCGTAATTCGCCAGGAGTGATCGATGCGAAGTTCGGTCCGCCGGCAGCTTCTTCTATCTGGAATGGCGCGGAATGGCCGGAGGCTGGCGCAACTGCAAAATCAGCGGTCTTCGAGTTTTTCGCATTATTGGCATAATTCTTATAGAGCAAATTCTGAGAAGACCGCAGAGAAAAGATTTCCATGCGAATGCCCTTTGTTACTATGGCGCAAAAACTATCGCCATGGTTGCGGGGGCGTCAATCGTGGACACACGCCAAAATATCGTCTGCCGGCGTTCATCCCCAACTTACCGCGACGCAACATGCGCCGGTAGTCGCGACGCGCCATACCAATCGGCCAGGCCTTTGCCTATATAGGCAGGCGCAACAGTTTCAGAGGATCTGCGATGCCTTCCACACCAGAGTTCAACCCGGCGCTCGTCAACTGGAATGGGCTTCATGGCCTGCCGCGCTTCGACGCGCTGAACGACGGCGACTTTGCCGCGGCCTTCGATGCCGCCCTCGGATCCCATGACAAGGAGATCGATGCGATCGCCGGGAATCCGGAAGAGCCGACATTCGACAATACGATCGTCGCGCTGGAAGTCGCAGGTGACGAGCTTTCGCGCATTTCCGCACTGTTCTGGAATCGCGCCGGTGCGCACACCAACGATACGATCCAGGCGCTGGAACGCGATATCTCGCCGAAGATGTCGCGCCACTATTCCAAGATCGGGATGAACGCCCCGCTCTTTGGGCGCATCGATACGCTTTGGGAGAAGCGGGAGAGCCTCGGGCTGAGCCTCGAGCAGACGCGCGTGCTGGAGCGGCGCTGGAAGAGTTTCGTGAAATCGGGTGCCAAGCTGCCGAAGGCCGAGCAGGAGAAGCTCGCTGCCATCGACGAGAAGCTTGCGGCTCTCAGCACGCAGTTCGGCCAGAACGTGCTGGCCGACGAGAAGAGCTGGGCACTGGTCCTCTCCGAAGGGCCGGAACTCGAGGGCATTCCGGACTTTCTGAAGGACGCCATGGCGGCGGCGGCGCGCGAAAGAGGCGAAGAGGGGAAATTTGCGGTCACCCTGTCGCGCTCGATCATCGAGCCGTTCCTGACCTTTTCCGGGCGGCGCGATCTGCGCGAGCAGGCCTTCAAGGCTTGGGTCGCTCGCGGCGAGAACGGGGGCGAGACGGATAACCGCGACATCATCCGCGAGATGCTGGCCCTTCGCGGCGAGGTGGCGCAACTCCTCGGTTATGGCAATTTCGCAGAACTGAAGCTCGACAATACGATGGCGAAGACACCGGCCGCGGTGAGTGGTCTGCTGCGTTCGGTCTGGGCAAGGGCCGTCATCCGGGCACATCAGGAGGAGGACGACATCGCCGCGCAGATCGCCGAAGAAGGCAAAAACCACGAAGTCATGCCCTGGGACTGGCGCCACTATGCCGAGAAGATTCGCGCACAGCGTTTCAATTTCTCCGAAACGGAGCTGAAGCCCTACCTGCAGCTCGAAAAGATCATCGAGGCCTGCTTCGATGTCGCCGGCCGTCTTTTCGGCATTCGCGCCGTCGAGAAGAAAGGCGTTGCCGCCTATCATCCGGATGTGCGTGTTTTCGAAATTCGCGATCGTGAAGACAAGTTGATTGCGCTTTTCATGGGCGACTATTTCGCCCGTAGTTCCAAGCGCTCCGGTGCCTGGATGAGCGCTTTCCAGTCGCAGCACAAGCTCATGATGAAGAATGGGCAAAAGGGCGAACTGCCGATCATCTACAACGTCTGCAACTTCGCAAAACCCGCAGAGGGCAAGCCGGCTCTGCTTTCGCTGGACGATGCCCGAACGCTTTTCCATGAATTCGGCCATGCGCTGCATGGCATGCTGTCCAACGTGACCTATCCGTCGGTGTCGGGCACGAGCGTCTCGCGCGACTTCGTCGAACTGCCGTCGCAACTCTACGAGCACTGGCTGACGGTGCCGGCAATCCTCAAGCAATATGCCGTGCATTTCGAAACCGGCGAACCCATGCCCCAGGAGCTGCTTGGCAAGGTGCTTGCGGCGCGCACCTTCAACGCCGGGTTCAACACCGTCGAGTTCACGTCGTCCGCCATCGTCGATATGGAATTCCATACGCGCGATACGGTGGAAGACCCGATGGCGCTGCAAAAGCAGGTGCTTGCCGAACTCGGGATGCCGAAGTCTCTGGTGATGCGCCACGCCTCGCCGCACTTCCAGCACATCTTCTCCGGCGGTTATTCGGCCGGATATTACTCCTACATGTGGTCGGAGGTGCTCGATGCGGACGCATTCGCCGCTTTCGAGGAAACCGGCGACGCATTCAGCAGCGGGATGGCGCAGAAGCTCAAGGACAACATCTATTCCGTCGGCGGCTCGATCGATCCGGAAGATACGTACAAGGCCTTCCGCGGCAAGCTGCCGAGCCCGGATGCGATGCTCGTCAAGAAAGGACTTGCGACATTCGAAGAACTATCCGGCAGCGATGCTTGATAGAGCATGTATCGCGCATTTTAGATGCGCAACGGCTAAAGTATTGACGGGCGGCAACGTTGTCACATGACTGTCATTAAACCTTAATAAGCAACCGGCATCGATTTCAACCGATGCCGGTTTTTTCATGACTCCACAACCTTCAGAGCTCTCTGCCGCCGTTTCGACGGCCGGCGTCGAGTTGCACTATGGGGCTACGCCTGTTCTGAAGGGCATCGACATTTCGCTCTCCAGGGGCAAGACGCTTGCGCTCCTAGGCCCGTCCGGCTGCGGAAAGACAACCTTGCTGAGGCTCGTCGCCGGGCTGCTCGCGCCGACGAAGGGCTCCGTCTCCATCGCCGGCCGTATCGTCGCGGATGCAGCAAGTGGGGCTTTCTCGCCGCCTGAAAAGCGCAATCTCGGGATGGTCTTCCAGGACTATGCGCTCTGGCCGCATCTGACGGTGGACGGGAACGTCTCCTTCCCCCTCGAAATGCGCGGTATCGGCAAGGCAGAACGGCAGGAGCGGACGATGCGTGCGCTAGAGCGCGTGGGCCTCGCTGCCCTTGCCGATCGGCGGCCGAGCGATCTTTCCGGCGGCCAGCAGCAGCGCGTGGCGATTGCCCGGGCCATCGTCGCCGAGCCGCAGCTCATCCTCTTCGACGAGCCGCTGTCCAATCTCGACCGGGAACTGCGCGAGAACATGGTCGGCGAACTCGCCGAACTGATCGCCACACTCGGCCTGACGGCAATCTACGTTACCCATGATCATAGCGAAGCGCTGACGCTGGCCGATGATGTCGCCGTCATGCGCGGCGGCTTAATCGAGCAGCTGGCATCGCCGGATGTGCTGATCGAGAAGCCCGCTACGCCTGAGGTCGCCGACTTCCTGCGCCTCGGGGGTGTAGCCGAGCTCGAATATCGCGATGGACATTGGTTCTTCAAAGGAAGCGGCGTTGCGCTGCTGCGCGGTGCGGATGGCGTCGATTGCTCGGTGCGCGTCCTCATTCCTACTGCGTCGATCACAACAAGTGAGATTTTGCCGGGAACGCTTGCCGCGACGGTGCTGCGCTCGCAGTTCCGCGGCGACGGGCATCTTGCGACCGTCTCCCTGGTTGGCGCGGAAGCCATCGAATTGCAGGTTTTAAGCCGCGCCAAGCTGCGACCCGGCGAAGGTATCGGTCTGTCGATCGATCCAGGCCAGATCCGCTGGTTCGGCACTCAAGTTTATTTGTCCAAAAAGGAGAAATTGGAGCATGTTTAAGTCGTTGAAGAGCATCACTTTTGGCGTTGTTGCCGCCGCCCTGATGGCCGGCGTCGCCCATGCCGATGTCACCGTTTATACCGCTGGCCCGCAGAGCCTGATCGACAAGCTGTCTGCCGGCTTCACCAAGCAGACCGGCGTCAAGGTCAACGTCTTCCAGGCAACGACCGGCAAGGTCATGGCCCGCATTGAAGCCGAAGCCGCAAACCCGGTCGTTGACGTCGTGATCTCGGCTTCCTGGGATACGGCCAACGACTTCGCCAAGCGCGGCTGGCTGGTCAACTATACGAGCCCGAATGCCACCAAGGTTCCGGACTTCCTGAAGTCCGAAGGCGCCGTTGCCCAGGGCATCTCGGCTCTCGGCATCGTCTGGAACTCCAAGAGCGGCACGCCGAAGCCGGCCGAATGGGCTGACCTGACGAAACCGGAATACAAGGACCTCGTCAACATCCCGGATCCGGCCCAGTCCGGCTCGTCCTTCGAACTGACCGCGGCTCTCGCCGGCCAGGATGACTGGAAGCTCTTCAAGGACCTGCAGGCTAACGGCGCAATCATCGCCGGCGCAAACGCCGATGCCCTGAACCCGGTTCTGCAGGGTGCAAAGGCGGTCGTCTTCGGTGCTGTCGACTACATCGCTCTGGCCGCCCAGAAGAAGGGCGAGAACATCGAAGTCGTGTTCCCCAAGTCCGGCACGGTCATCGCGCCGCGTCCGGCCATGATCATGAACTGGTCCAAGAACCAGGACGACGCCAAGAAGTTCATCGACTACATGCTGTCTGACGAAGGCCAGAAGCTGGTTGCCGGTGAAATGCTGATGCCGTCCCGCACGGACGTCGCCGCCAGCCGCCCGCTGATCAGCGACCTCACGCTCCTGAAGTACGATACGGCTGCTGTCTACGGCAAGCGCAAGGAAACGCTGAAGGCCTTCGCCGATCTCTACGGCGCCAAGTAAGGCCAGGCAGATGAGAGGAAACGGCATAGCATCGGCCCGAAAATCGGAATCGATTTTCGGTAAGCACGATGCTTAGATTCAGGAAATTAGAGCGTCCTTTGCGCGTCCGAATGGACGCGCGGCGCTCTAACGGCACGGCTCCGGCCGCCTGGCTGGCAACAGCGGGTCTTGTTCTCGTCGTCGCCGTTCCCTTCGTCGCGGTGATGCTGCAAGGCATCTTCCCCGAACTCGGACAGGGCTCCTTCGCGAGCCCTTTCTCTTCACTTTATGCAACGCTCGCCGACAGTTCGCTCATCCGTATGGGCGGCAACACCATCCTGCTCGGCGGCTGCGTGGTGCTCGCCTCGGCGCTGGTCGCGGTACCGCTCGGCGTGTTTCGCGCCCTTTATAGAATCCCGTTTGCGCCTCTCTGGGACGTGCTGCTGCTCGTGCCCTTCATGATCCCGCCCTATATTGCGACACTCGGCTGGATCATGACCCTGCAGCCGCGCGGTTACCTGCAGCAGCTCGTTGGCTTCAATCTCGCGCCCTTCCTCTTTTCGCTGTTCGGCATGACGCTGGTCATGGCCTTCAACACGTTCCCGGTCGTCTATTTCGCGGTGTCGCGCACGGTCGAAGCCGTGGGCGCGCGTTACGCCGATGTCGGCCGCGTCTTCGGTGCGAGCCCGGCGCGCGCCTTCAGGCGCATCACGCTGCCGCTTTCGGCTCCGGGTCTCACGGCAAGCCTGATGCTGGTCTTTGCCGCTGCGATCGAGGAATACGGCACGCCGGCCGCGCTTGGCCGCCGTGCCGGCTTCCAGGTGCTGGTCACCGGCATCGACCTGCGCGTCACCGACTGGCCGATCGACCTGCCGGGGGCGGCGATCCTGTCCCTCGTGCTGGTCGCCATGTCGCTGGTGACTTTCCTGCTGCAGCGCTGGATCCTGTCGCGCCGCTCCTATCAGACGGTCGGCGGCAAGCCGACGGCAAAGGACAAGCGGCCGCTCGGCGCGCTGAAGATCCCCGTCATGGTCGCTTTTGCGGTCGTTGCCTTCCTGGCGACCGGCGTGCCGCTGCTGGCGATCCTTGCGACCGCCCTGGCGCGGACGATCTCCGGCGGGCTTGCCTTCGACAATGTCAGCCCCAACAACTTCATCGCGGTGTTCAGCAACAGCGCCGGCGCGGTAACGGCGCTCATCAACAGCTTCTCGCTCGGCATCGGCACGGCGCTGATCACCGGCCTGATCGGTGTCACGGCTGCCTATACGGTGGTCAAGACGAAGATCTCCGGCCGTATGGCCATCGACATCATGACCATCCTGCCGAACGCGCTGCCGGGCATCGTCGTGGCTGTCGGGCTGATCCTCGCCTGGAACATGCCGTGGTTGCCGGCGACGCCCTACAACACGGCCTTTATCCTGCTGCTTGCCTATTGCTGCATCCTGCTGCCGCAGCCGGTGCGCTACACGACGGCGGCCTTCCAACAGATCGGCGACAATCTGGAGGCTGCCGCCCGCGTCTGCGGCGCCAGCGGTGTCACGGCCTTCCGGCGCATTCTCCTGCCGCTAGTCTTTCCGAGCCTTGCCTCCTCCATGTTGCTGGTCTTCGCGCTCGCCTCGCGCGAACTCGTCGCTTCGGTCGTCGTCGCTCCGGTCGGCATGCAGACGATCGCCACCTTCATCTGGCGCCAGTTCGAGCAGGGATCGATCGGGCTCGGCATGGCCATGGCCTTCATCGCCATCTGCATCACCACGCTGCTGCCGCTTCTTCTTCTCACCCTTCTGCGCCGTAGCGGACTGGTGGCGGAATGACCGGCAGCGCAGCATCCCGGCAGCGGCGCCCAAGGCCATCACTTAACAAAACTGTCGTTGAAGTTTCGAAAAACCGTCATGCCGCCTTCAAGAGGATGACATCACGGCGGCCATAGGTTCGGCGCGTGAGGCTCGCTCCCGTTCTCGCAAGCCGGACACATCTTGGCATGAAATTGACTGAAACGACCCGTCGACGCTTTCTTGCATCCATGGGAGCGGTGTGGGGGGATTTGCGGCGGCAGGGTTGGCTATGCCCTACTATGCGCGTGGTTCCTCAAGTCGTCCTATGTTCACGTCTGGCGTCCAGTCCGGCGATATTGGTGCCCGCTCCGGCATGATTTGGACGCAGGTGGACCGACCCGCGCGTCTCTACATCGAGTACTCGACGAGCAACAGGTTCGCCAATGCCGTGCGGGTGACGCCCATCGACGTCACGCCGCAAACTGGCCTTGCTGGAAAGCTGCTGCTTCAAGATCTCCCGCCCGATCAGGAGATTTTCTATCGCTTCCAAGCGGCGGACCTACAGGACGTCAACGATCTTTCGGAGCCCATCCTGGGCCAGTTTCGCACCGCGCCCTCGCAGAAGCGCAGCATTCGCTTCGCATGGTCGGGCGATACGGCGGGCCAGGGTTGGGGCATCGATGACGAAGGCATGCGAACCTATGCGACGATCGCCTATCACCGTCCGGATTTCATGGTCCACTCGGGCGACACGATCTATGCCGACAACCCGATCCCTGACGAGATCAAGCTGCGGGATGGAGGTCTTTGGAAAAACAGGATCGTCACGGAGGCGAAGCGGGAGATCGCCCAGACGCTCGACCAGTTTCGCGGGCAATGGGCCTATAACCTGCTCGATGATCATGTAAAGGAGCTGAATGCGGCCTGTCCCGTCTTTTATCAATGGGACGACCATGAAGTCCTGAACAACTGGTCGCCATCGACCAACCTTCGCGATGACAATCGCTATACGGAAAAGTCCATTTCGACGCTGGCAGCACGCGCAAGCCGCGCCTTCCACGAGATGACGCCGATCCGCT
>NZ_JBNDHT010000145.1:0-16974 GCF_056755115.1 Rhizobium sp. SVR5-2C
CGGCGACTGGTGCGACCCCTTCTTGAAGGCGCTGGATGACATCGACAATCTTCTCACCGGCAACCGGATCTTCAAGCAGCGCAACGTCGATATCGGCGTGGTTTCGCTGGACGATGCATGGCGCCTGGGCTTCTCCGGCGTCATGGTCCGTGGCTCCGGCGCCGCATGGGACCTGCGCCGCGCGCAGCCCTACGAGTGCTATTCCGATCTCGAGTTCGATATTCCGGTCGGCAAGAACGGCGACTGTTATGACCGCTATCTGATCCGCATGATCGAAATGCGTGAATCGGTCCGCATCATGAAGCAGTGCGTCAACCGCCTGCTCGGCGATGCCAAGACCGGCCCATTCTCCTCGATCGACGGCAAGGTGGTGCCGCCGAAGCGCGGCGAGATGAAGCGCTCGATGGAGGCGCTGATCCACCACTTCAAGCTCTATACCGAAGGCTACCACGTCCCGGCGGGCGAAGTTTACGCCGCCGTCGAGGCGCCGAAGGGCGAGTTCGGCGTTTACCTTATCTCCGATGGCACCAACAAGCCGTATCGTTGCAAGATCAGGGCGCCCGGCTACGCGCATCTTCAGGCCATGGATTTCATTTGCCGCGGCCACATGCTGGCTGACGTCTCCGCCATCCTCGGCTCGCTCGACATCGTGTTCGGCGAGGTGGACCGCTGATGCAGCTTGCCGCGCTTTCAGCAGCCTTGTTCCTGTTGGCATCCGGAGCGTCAGCTCAGGACAATCAGGGCTTCGGACAGAAGCTGGGCGCGCCCGAAGTAGCGCCGCCTCCGGCCGCGAACACCTCCATGAGTGTGCTGTTGTCCCAGGGCTATGAAATCAAGGCTGCCGTTCCGAACGGCAACAAGTTCGTTGTGTTTATGCAGAAAGACCAGTCGGCCTATGCCTGCGAGATGCAGTCTCTGGCTGCCTCCCGGTGTGGGACCCTAAACTGACAAGGCGTGAGAAAGAATGTCTGTTCGTCGACTAGCCGAAGATCAATTCCAGCCTGCCGCATTCGCCTTCAATGACGAGAACGCGGCTTGGGCGGACAAGACGATCAAGAAATATCCCGCGGGCCGTCAGCAATCGGCAGTCATTCCGCTGTTGATGCGGGCGCAGGAGCAGGAGGGCTGGGTGACCCGCGCGGCGATCGAGAAGGTCGCCGACATTTTGGGCATGGCCTATATCCGCGTCCTCGAGATCGCGACCTTTTACACGCAGTTCCAGCTTGCTCCCGTCGGAACGCGCGCGCACGTTCAGGTGTGCGGCACCACGCCCTGCATGTTGCGCGGCGCCGAAGGTCTGATAAAGGTCTGCAAGAGCAAGATCCATGATCATCCCTTCGAGAGGAACGCCGAGGGCACGCTCTCCTGGGAGGAAGTCGAATGTCTCGGCGCCTGTGTCAACGCGCCGATGGTGATGATCGGCAAGGACACCTACGAGGACCTGACGCCGGAGCGCCTGGAAGAGATCATCCATTCCTTCGATGCCGGCATTGGCGCAAGCGTCACGCCCGGCCCGCAGATCGACCGTCATTTCTCGTCGCCCGCAGGTGGCCCGACGACGCTTCTGACGGCGGACCCAAAGCCGACGGCGAAGACCTCCGCCAAGCAGCCCGCAGAAGACGCGGTAAGCCTGCCTCCCGCCGAGGCCGCCCGGCCGAAGAGCACGGACGCTGAAACCAATCCAGCACTGAAGACGCCCCACACGGCGCCCAAGTCCGCGGCGAAAAACGCGAAAGCTGCGGAAACGCAGCCGCTTTCCGGAACGGCTGCAAGCGTTTCGGAAGCGAAGACGCCGGGCAGCAAGGGGCAGGGGGCTCCGGTCGCGGCAAAGCCGTCGCTGACCGACAAGAACCGCCCGGCTGGCATCGAAAAACCGGCAGCGCCGGACGATTTCAAGTTGATCTCGGGCGTCGGTCCGAAGATCGAAAGCACTTTGAACGAACTCGGCATCTTCACCTACGCACAGGTCGCAGGCTGGAAGAAGGCCGAGCGCGAATGGGTCGACGGATACTTGAATTTCAAGGGCCGCATCGAGCGCGACGACTGGGTCAAGCAGGCCAAGGCGCTCGCCAAGGGCGGCGAAGCGGAATATATCAAGGTCTTCGGTAAGAAGCCGCGGTAAGAGGTGAAGCATGTTACAAGATAAAGACCGCATCTTTACCAACATCTACGGCCTCAAGGACAAATCCCTGAAAGGCGCGATGAGCCGCGGCCATTGGGACGGCACCAAGCAGATCCTGGAAAAGGGCCGCGACTGGATCGTCAACGAGATGAAGGCCTCCGGCCTTCGCGGCCGTGGTGGCGCAGGCTTTCCGACTGGTCTGAAGTGGTCCTTCATGCCGAAGGAAAGCGATGGCCGCCCGCACTATCTCGTCGTCAATGCCGACGAGTCGGAGCCGGGGACCTGCAAGGACCGCGACATCATGCGTCACGATCCGCATACGCTGATCGAAGGCTGCGTTATCGCGAGCTTCGCGATGGGTGCCAATACCGCCTACATCTACGTCCGTGGCGAATATATCCGCGAGCGTGAAGCCCTGCAGGCAGCGATCGACGAATGCTATGATTACGGTCTGCTCGGCAAGAACAACAAGCTCGGCTGGGACATGGACATCTTCGTCCACCACGGCGCCGGCGCGTATATCTGCGGCGAGGAAACCGCGCTGCTCGAAAGCCTGGAGGGCAAGAAGGGCCAGCCGCGCCTGAAGCCGCCGTTCCCGGCCAATATGGGTCTCTACGGCTGCCCGACGACGGTCAACAACGTCGAGTCGATCGCCGTCGCGCCGACGATCCTTCGCCGTGGTGCAGCCTGGTTCTCCTCGATCGGCCGTCCGAACAATGTCGGCACCAAGCTCTTCATGCTCTCCGGCCACGTCAACAAGCCGTGCACCGTCGAAGAAGAGATGGGCATCACCTTCCGCGAGCTCGTCGATCGTCATGGCGGCGGCATCCGCGGCGGCTGGGACAACCTGCTTGCCGTCATTCCCGGTGGCGCATCGTGCCCGATCGTTCCTGCCAAGGACATCATCGACTGCCCGATGGATTTCGACGGTCTGCGTGCAGTCGGTTCGTCCTTCGGTACGGCCGCCGCGATCGTCATGGACAAGTCCACCGACGTCATCAAGGCGATCGCCCGCATCTCGGCTTTCTTCAAGCACGAGAGCTGCGGCCAGTGCACGCCGTGCCGCGAAGGCACCGGCTGGATGTGGCGCGTGATGGAGCGCATGGCCAAGGGCAATGCCCACAAGCGCGAGATCGACATGCTCTTCCAGGTAACGAAGCAGATCGAAGGCCACACCATCTGCGCGCTCGGCGACGCCGCCGCATGGCCGGTGCAAGGTCTGATCCGTAATTTCCGCCCGGAAATCGAGGCGCGTATCGACCAGTACACGGCGAGCGCACTGGATCACGGCGCGGTCCTCGAAGCTGCGGAGTAGAAAGATGAAGGCATCTCACAGTGCATGGAAGGAAGGCGCGACCGATCTCTCGGCCGACTTCGGCCGGCTTGCTGTCGAGATGCTGGAGCGTACTTTGCCGGTGCATCCGCTGATGGCGCCGCCCGTCGCCGCGATGGCGGCCGCGACCGCGATCGGTTTCGGCTTCTCGACGCAGATGGCGGGTGCATTCCTGGGCGCGATGCAGGGTGCGTTCGAGGCTACGCACAGATTGGCGGAAGCGCTCGACGACACGCCGCCGGAAGAACCCAAGCCGGAAGTGCGGATCAAGCCGGAACATATCCGGCCGGCAGCGGTGAAGACGGCCAAGCTTGCGATTGTCCCGGTAGCGGAACAGAAGGCATCGGCGCCGAGGCAACCTGCGGCGCCAAAGAAGCCGACGGTACGAGCAAGGAAAGCCGACGACCTGAAGCGGATTGCCGGCATCGGGCCGAAGCTGGAGCAGGTGTTGAACGCAAGGGGCATTCGGACCTTTGCCGAGATCGCGGCCTGGACGGATGCGGATATCGCCAAGATCGACGCCGAACTCGGTTTCGACGGCCGCATCGCCCGTGATGATTGGACGGGTCAGGCGAAGGCGCTTGTTGCGAAGGGCCGCAAGCGGACTTGATCTTTTGCGGCTGCCGCAAAGCAGCCGCGGACCCGGTTTCGGTTGCCGAAGCCGGATAGAGAATTTGGGCGACACCGGTGCCTGCGGGGACAAAATCCTGCCTGGCAGCGGCAAATGTTGCAGAATGGGTTTGTTTGCCGCCATCCGGCGAACAGGAAACAGGACTGAGTGACGATGGCAAAACTGAAGATTGACGGCAACGAGATCGAAGTCCCGGATCATTTTTCGCTGCTGCAGGCATGCGAAGAGGCTGGTGCTGAAGTTCCGCGCTTCTGCTTCCACGAGCGGCTGTCGGTCGCCGGTAATTGCCGCATGTGTCTTGTCGAAGTGAAGGGCGGCCCGCCGAAGCCGCAGGCATCCTGCGCCATGGGCGTGCGCGACATCCGCGGCGGCCCGAACGGCGAATTGCCCGAAGTCTTCACCAACACGCCGATGGTCAAGAAGGCCCGCGAAGGCGTGATGGAATTCCTGCTGATCAACCATCCGCTCGACTGCCCGATCTGCGACCAGGGCGGCGAATGCGACCTGCAGGACCAGGCGATGGCTTTCGGCATCGATACGTCCCGCTATCAGGAAGACAAGCGCGCCGTCGAAGACAAGTACATCGGCCCGCTCGTCAAGACGGTCATGAACCGCTGCATTCACTGCACGCGTTGCGTCCGCTTCACGACGGAAGTTGCCGGTATCTCGGAACTCGGTCTGATCGGCCGCGGCGAAGACGCCGAAATCACCACCTATCTCGAGCAGGCGATGACCTCCGAGCTGCAGGGCAACATCGTCGACCTTTGCCCGGTTGGTGCGCTGACCTCGAAGCCTTTCGCCTTCACGGCCCGTCCGTGGGAACTGAACAAGACGGAATCGATCGACGTCATGGACGCGCTTGGTTCGGCGATCCGCGTCGATACCCGCGGCCGCGAGGTCATGCGCGTCCTGCCGCGCGTCAACGAAGCCATCAATGAAGAGTGGATCTCCGACAAGAGCCGCTTCATCTGGGACGGCCTGAAGACGCAGCGTCTGGATCGCCCTTACGTTCGCAAGGATGGCCGTCTCCAGCCAGCGACATGGGCAGAAGCCTTCGGCGCCATCAAGACGGCCGTCGCTGCAGCGACCGGCGACAAGATCGGCGCTGTTGCCGGTGACCTCGCTTCCGTCGAGGAAATGTACGCGCTCTCCGAGCTGGTGAAGTCGCTCGGCTCCGAGAACCTCGATTGCCGCCAGGATGGAACGGCACTTGATCCGTCGCTCGGCCGCGCAAGCTACATCTTCAACCCGACGATCCAGGGCATCGAAGAAGCGGACGCACTTCTCATCATCGGCGCCAATCCGCGCTACGAAGCCTCGGTGCTCAACGCCCGCATCCGCAAGCGCTGGCGCCGGGGTGGTTTCCCGATCGGTGTGATCGGCGAAGCCGCCGACCTGCGCTATCAGTACGAATATCTCGGCTCCGGCCCGGACACGCTGAAGGAGCTGGTTGACGGCAACCATGGCTTCGCCTCGGTCCTGACCGAGGCCAAGAAGCCGTTGATCATCATCGGGCAGGGCGCTCTGGCGCGTGGCGACGGTGCCGGTGTGCTCGCAAGCGCTGCAAAGCTCGCGGACGCTGTCGGTGCTGTTGTGGACGGCTGGAACGGTTTTGCCGTGCTTCATACGGCCGCTTCGCGCGTCGGGGGCCTCGATCTCGGTTTCGTGCCAGGCACCAAGGGCGTCAATGCCGCTGACATGCTCGCCTCGATGGATGTGCTCTTCCTGCTCGGTGCAGACGAGCTCGATTTCTCGCGCAAGGCTGCCAAGCTCACGGTCTATATCGGTTCGCATGGCGACAACGGCGCGCACAATGCCGATGTCATTCTGCCGGCTGCCGCCTACACCGAAAAGTCGGGCATCTGGGTCAACACCGAAGGCCGCGTCCAGATGGGCAACCGTGCCGGTTTCGCACCCGGCGACGCGCGCGAAGACTGGGCGATCCTGCGTGCGCTTTCCGACGTCCTCGGCAAGAAGCTTCCCTTTGACTCGCTTGCCGAACTGCGCTCGAAACTCTATGCCGTGTTCCCGCATTTCGCGGCCCTCGACGAGATCGCACAACCAGACAGCGCCAAAATTGCCGCACTGGCCAAAAAAGCCGGGAAGATGAACAAATCCGGGTTTGCTTCACCCGTCAAAGACTTCTATTTGACGAACCCGATAGCGCGTGCCTCGGCTGTCATGGCCGAATGCTCCGCATTGGCCCGCAACAACTTCAAAGTCGCGGCAGAGTAAGGGCAGGGGACCATGGACTCATTCTTTTCGACATATGTCTGGCCGGGCCTCATCATGGTCGGCCAGTCGCTTCTCCTCTTGGTCTGCCTTCTGATCTTCATCGCCTATGTCCTGCTTGCCGACCGCAAGATCTGGGCAGCGGTGCAGCTTCGCCGCGGCCCGAACGTCGTCGGTCCCTTCGGCCTTTTCCAGTCCTTCGCCGACCTTCTGAAGTTCGTCTTCAAGGAGCCGATCATTCCGGCGGGCGCAAACAAGGTCGTGTTCCTGCTCGCACCGCTCGTCACCGTGCTTCTGGCGCTGTCCACCTGGGCTGTCGTACCGCTGGCGGATGGCTGGGTCATCGCCAACATCAACGTCGGCATTCTCTACATCTTCGCGATCTCGTCGCTCGAAGTGTACGGCATCATCATGGGCGGCTGGGCTTCGAACTCGAAGTACCCGTTCCTTGGCGCGCTTCGCTCGGCGGCGCAGATGGTGTCCTACGAAGTCTCGATCGGCTTCGTCATCGTCACCGTTCTCCTCTGCGTCGGTTCGCTGAACATGACGGACATCGTTCTTTCGCAGCAGACCGGCCTCGGCACCAAGCTCGGCCTGCCACCGTCGTTCCTCGACTGGCACTGGCTGTCACTGTTCCCGATGTTCATCGTCTTCTTCATCTCGGCTCTGGCTGAAACCAATCGTCCGCCCTTCGACCTTCCGGAAGCAGAATCAGAGTTGGTTGCCGGCTTCATGGTCGAATACGGCTCTTCGCCGTACATGATGTTCATGCTCGGCGAATACGCGGCCGTCTGCCTGATGTGCGCGCTGACGACGATCCTCTTCCTCGGCGGCTGGCTGCCTCCGGTTGACGTTTGGTTCCTGAATTGGGTACCGGGCATCATCTGGTTCACGCTGAAGGCGTGCCTGGTGTTCTTCATGTTCGCGATGGTCAAGGCTTTCGTGCCGCGCTACCGCTACGACCAGCTGATGCGCCTCGGCTGGAAGGTCTTCCTTCCGCTGTCGCTCGCCATGGTCGTCATCGTTGCATTCGTGCTGAAACTGACGGGATGGGCATGATGATGTCCGCCGTTGTTTCCAGCAAATTTGGAGGTTGAAGATGGCTAGCTTGTCTAACGCCGTCAGCTCGCTGTTCCTCAAGGAATTCGTCGGCGCATTCTTCTTGTCGATGCGCTATTTCTTCCGTCAGAAGGCGACGATCAATTACCCCTTCGAGAAGAATCCGGTCAGCCCGCGGTTCCGCGGCGAACATGCGTTGCGCCGCTATCCGAACGGTGAGGAGCGCTGCATCGCCTGCAAGCTCTGCGAAGCGATCTGTCCAGCTCAGGCGATCACCATCGAGGCGGGTCCCCGCCGCAACGACGGCACGCGCCGCACCGTGCGATATGACATCGACATGGTGAAGTGCATCTATTGCGGCTTCTGCCAGGAAGCGTGCCCGGTCGATGCCATCGTCGAAGGCCCGAACTTCGAGTTCGCCACGGAAACCCGCGAAGAACTTTATTTCGACAAGCAGCGGCTTCTCGATAATGGAGATCGCTGGGAGCGCGAAATCGCCCGCAACATTGCGATAGATGCGCCATACCGTTGATCGGAATTTGAAATGCCGCGCGGCGGGCACTTGCCTCCCGCGGTCAACATGCACCGGAGCTGTTGCTGGCTTGACGCTCGCGAAGCTCCATCGGGCAGGGAACTCCCGGCTGCCCGGGGGAAGATGAAAAAGGCACCAACATGGGTCTGCAGGCTCTATTTTTCTATCTTTTCGCCTTTGTCGCGGTAGCGTCGGCGTTCATGGTCATCTGGGCAAAGAACCCGGTTCACTCGGTTCTGTTCCTCATCGTGACCTTCTTCAATGCCGCTGGCCTGTTCCTGCTCTTGGGAGCTGAGTTCCTGGCGATGATCCTGCTCGTCGTCTATGTCGGCGCGGTCGCGGTTCTCTTCCTTTTCGTGGTGATGATGCTCGACATCGACTTCGCGGAGCTGCGCGCGGGCGTCCTCGAATATGCGCCGGTCGGCGCGCTGATCGGCCTGATCCTTGCGGCCGAACTGATCATCGTCGCCGGCGGCAGCGTGATCTCGCCCAACGTCGCAAAGAACGTCGGCATGCCGATCCCGGCCATTACCGAGCGCACCAATACCGCCGCGCTCGGCGATGTGCTCTATACGAACTACATCTTCTACTTCCAGATCGCCGGTCTGGTCCTTCTCGTCGCCATGATCGGCGCGATCGTGCTGACGCTCAAGCACCGCACCAACATCCGCCGGCAGAATATTTCCAGACAGGTTGCCCGCACGCCCGAGACCGCCGTCGAGGTGGTCACGGTCAAGCCGGGGCAGGGCGTCTGAGGCAGGGACAAGGAACAAAGAACATGGTCATCGGTCTTTCCCATTACCTGACGGTCAGCGCCATCCTCTTCACGATCGGCATCTTCGGCATCTTCCTCAACCGGAAGAACGTCATCATCATCCTGATGTCGGTCGAACTCATCCTGCTCTCGGTCAACATCAACATGGTCGCCTTCTCGTCGTTCCTCAACGACATCGTCGGCCAGGTCTTCGCACTATTCATTCTGACGGTTGCCGCGGCCGAAGCGGCGATCGGTCTTGCAATTCTCGTTGTCTTCTACCGTAACCGCGGCTCGATCGCGGTCGAAGACGTCAATATGATGAAGGGCTGAGTGGCTCATGTTCCTCTATAAGGCTATTGTCTTTCTTCCCTTGATCGGCGCGATCATCGCCGGCTTTTTCGGCCGTGCGATCGGTGCAAAGGCGTCGGAATACGTCACATCCGGTCTGCTGGTCATCGCCGCCATTCTTTCCTGGTACGTCTTCTTCACGGTCGGCTTGGGTCATCTCGAGGGTGGGCCGATCAAGGTCGAGGTGCTGCGCTGGATCCAGTCCGGTGGCATCGATTCTTCCTGGTCGCTGCGCATCGATACGCTCACCTCCGTCATGCTGATCGTCGTCAACACGGTCTCGTCGCTCGTACACATCTACTCGATCGGATACATGCATCATGATCCGCATCGCCCGCGCTTCTTCGCCTATCTCTCGTTCTTTACCTTCGCCATGCTGATGCTGGTGACCTCCGACAACCTGCTGCAGCTGTTCTTCGGCTGGGAGGGCGTTGGCCTTGCGTCCTATCTGCTGATCGGTTTCTGGTACAAGAAGCCGTCGGCGAACGCAGCCGCGATGAAGGCTTTCATCGTCAACCGCATTGGCGATTTCGGTTTCCTTCTCGGCATTGCCGCTGTGTTCTACCTTTTCGGTTCGATCGGCCTTGATACGATCTTCGGCAACGCCTCGAGCTTCGCCCCTGCGGAAAGCGGAGGTGAGGGCGGTCAGATCGTTCTCAATTTCCTCGGTATGCACCTCGACAAGTCGCATGCGCTGACAGCGGCCTGCCTCCTGCTCTTCATGGGCGCCATGGGTAAATCCGCGCAGGTCCCGCTGCATACCTGGCTGCCGGATGCCATGGAAGGCCCGACGCCGGTTTCAGCACTCATCCATGCCGCAACCATGGTGACTGCAGGTGTCTTCCTTGTCGCCCGCATGTCGCCGCTCTTTGAACTTTCGCCGGACGCTCTGACCGTCATTACGGTCGTCGGCGCGATCACTGCCTTCTTCGCGGCAACCGTCGGCCTCGTGCAGAACGACATCAAGCGCGTCATCGCCTACTCGACCTGCTCGCAGCTCGGCTATATGTTCGTGGCGCTCGGCGTCGGGGCATATGGCGCGGCGATCTTCCACCTCTTTACGCACGCCTTCTTCAAGGCGCTGCTGTTCCTCGGCGCCGGCTCCGTGATCCATGCCGTCGATGGCGAGCAGGACATGCGCCACATGGGCGGCCTTCGCGGGCACATTCCGATGACGTTCGCGATGATGACGATCGGCACGCTGGCGCTGACCGGCGTCGGCATTCCCTTCACGCCGATCGGTTTCGCCGGCTTCTTCTCCAAGGACGTGATCATCGAGGCTGCGTTTGCCTCGCACTCTCCGGCAGCAGGCTTCGCCTTTACGCTGCTGGTGATCGCGGCTCTGTTCACGAGCTTCTATTCCTGGCGCCTTATCTTCCTCACCTTCTTCGGCCGGCCGCGCGCCTCCCATGAGGTGATGCACCACGTTCACGAATCTCCGCAGGTCATGCTCGTGCCGCTCTACATTCTGGCGATCGGTGCAGTCTTCGCCGGCGTCCTGTTCGAAGGCCGCTTCTACGGCGAGGAGTATGCCGAGTTCTGGAAGGGCGCGCTCTTCACCAGCGCCGAGAACGAACTACTGGAAGAATTCCACCACGTTCCGGTTTGGGTAGGCCTCAGCCCCTTCATCGCGATGCTCATCGGCTTCGTCACGGCCTGGTATATGTACATCAAGTCGCCGTCGACGCCGCGCACGCTCGCGCACCAGCACCGGGTGCTCTACCGGTTCCTGCTCAACAAGTGGTACTTCGACGAGCTTTACGATTTTCTCTTCGTCCGTACCGCAAAGGGCCTCGGCCGCTTCCTTTGGCAGAAGGGTGACATCGGCGTCATCGATACCTACGGACCGAACGGCGTTGCCGCCCGTGTCCTCGACGTCACCAATCGCGTGGTCCGTCTGCAGACCGGTTACCTTTATCACTATGCCTTCGCCATGCTGATCGGCATTGCGGCGCTCGTTACCTGGATGATGCTCGGGAGTTCTATCTGATGACCGATTGGCCTATCATTTCAACGGTCATCTTCTTGCCGATGGTCGGTGTGTTACTGCTGTTGTTCATGCGCGACGACGGCCCACACGGTCGCCAGAACGTCATGATCATTTCGCTCGTGACGACCATTGTCACCTTCCTTCTCTCTCTGGTCGTCTGGTTCGGCTTCGATGGTAACAGCCCCAGCTACCAGATGGTGGAGCAATACGCCTGGATGGCGAACGGGATCTCCTACCACGTCGGCGTCGACGGAATTTCAGTTCTGTTCGTCGTCCTCGCGACTTTCCTGATGCCTTTCGGCGTGTTGACGAGCTGGAATGCGATTACGCTGCGCCCCCGGGATTACATGATCGCCTTCCTGGTCTTGGAAACGCTGATCATCGGCGTTTTCGCCTCCATGGACATTGTCCTCTTCTACGTGTTCTTCGAAGCCAGCCTTATCCCGATGTTCCTGATCATCGGTGTGTGGGGCGGACCTCGGCGCATCTACGCGACGTTCAAGTTCTTCCTCTACACGCTGCTTGGCTCCATCTTCATGCTGATCGCCATCATTGCGTGCTATATCGAGGTTGGCTCGACGTCGATCCCGGCACTCCTCGGCCATCATTTCTCCCCGGAAATGCAGACGTGGCTCTGGCTTGCGTTCTTCGCGTCCTTTGCCGTCAAGGTACCGATGTGGCCCTTCCACACCTGGTTGCCGGACGCGCACGTCGAGGCTCCTACGGCTGGCTCCGTCGACCTTGCAGCGTTGCTCCTGAAGTTCGGCGGCTATGGCTTCCTGCGGTTCTCCCTGCCGATGTTCCCGCATGCGTCGGAGTACTTCGCGCCGCTCATCTTCGGTCTGTCGATAACCGCCATCATCTACGCATCGCTGGTGTCGCTGATGCAGACCGACATCAAAAAGATGATCGCTTATTCGTCGGTGGCGCATATGGGCTACGTGACGATGGGTATCTTCGCCGTGAACCAGGAAGGCATTCATGGTGCGATCTTCCAGATGCTGTCGCACGGCATCATCTCGGGCGCGCTCTTCCTCTGCGTCGGCGTCATCTATGAACGCACCCATACCCGCGACATCTCGCACTATGGCGGCGTGGTCAGCACGATGCCGCGGTATGCCACCGCTCTGATGGTATTCACCATGGCCAATGTCGGCTTGCCGGGAACATCCGGTTTCGTCGGCGAGTTTCTGACGGTGATCGGCATATTCCGCGTCAACACCTGGGTCGCAATTTTCGCGGCCTCAGGTGTGATCCTGTCGGCTGCCTATATGCTCTGGCTTTATCGTCGCATCATCTTTGGTGCGCTCGAAAGGCAATCGATCAAGGAGCTGCTGGATATCTCCTTCCGCGAGAAGTTCATCGTTTATCCCTTGATGGCGGTGATCATCTTCTTCGGTATCTATCCTGCTCCGGTCTTTGATGCGTCGGCTGCTTCAGTGGATCTGCTAATCAACAATTACCGCGCGGCAGTCGACGCCCTGCCGAGCACCGCACTGCTTGTGAAATGATGACGGGACTTTGGAAATGACTGCTGAAACACTCTTTGCCAGCCTGCATCTTTCCGCGCCGGAACTCATCCTGGCGGTCGGCGCCCTTGTCCTGCTCATGATCGGCGTATTCGCGGGCGAGCGGTCCGGGCGCGTGGTGAGCGTGCTCGCGATGATCCTGTTTGCCGCGTCGGCGCTCTGGCTGATCTTCGTGCCGGCCGAAGGCGTTGCTTATGGCGGTGTCTACCGGGCGGACGGCTTCTCCCGCTTCATGAAGGTGACGGCGCTTATCGGCTCCTTCGCGGCGCTTTTCATGTCGATTGGCCACGCAAGGGAAAATCAGCTCGACAAGTTCGAGTTTCCGGTCCTGGTCGTGCTCGCCACGCTAGGCGTCCTGCTGATGATCTCGGCAAACGACCTGATCGCCCTTTATCTCGGCCTCGAGTTGCAGTCGCTGTCAATCTACGTCATCGCGGCAATCAACCGCGAGAACCTGAAGTCCTCGGAAGCTGGCCTCAAGTACTTCGTTCTTGGTGCGCTTTCTTCAGGCTTGCTGCTCTACGGAATGTCGCTGGTTTATGGCTTCACAGGCCACACGCAGTTCGTCGCCATCGCTCAGGCGCTTTCCGTCGAAGGCGCGCGGTCGCTCGGCCTGATCTTCGGGCTGGTCTTCATCCTCGCAGGCATCGCCTTCAAGCTTTCGGCCGTTCCTTTCCACATGTGGACCCCGGACGTCTACGAAGGCGCCCCGACGCCGGTCACTGCCTTCCTTGCAAGCGCGCCGAAGGTTGCTGCGATGGCGATGATGACGCGCATCGTCATCACTGCCTTCCAGCCGATCATCGCCGACTGGCAGCAGGTGGTGGTGTTCGTCTCGATCGCGTCGATGGTGCTCGGGTCCTTTGCCGCGATCGGCCAGAGGAACATCAAGCGCCTGATGGCCTATTCCTCGATCGGTCACATGGGCTTTGCACTGGTCGGGCTCGCCGCCGGCAACCCCGACGGCGTAGCCGGCGTGATGCTTTACATGCTCATCTATCTCGTCATGTCCCTCGGCAGCTTCGCGATTATCATGTCGATGCGCCGCAAGGACGGCACAGTCGTTGAAGCCGTTGATGAACTCGCCGGCCTTTCGAGCACGAACCCCTTCATGGCGACGATCCTGACGATCCTGATGTTCTCGCTCGCGGGCATTCCGCCGCTTGCAGGCTTCTTCGCGAAGTACTTCGTCTTCGTGGCCGCCGTCGAGGCCAAGCTTTACGCGCTCGCCCTCATCGGCCTTCTGTCATCGGTCGTCGGCGCCTACTACTATCTGCGTATCATCAAGCTGATGTGGTTCGATGAAGCGACGGATGAGTTCGGCCGCGTGCCCGGCGCGCTTCGCTTGGTCTTCGGCCTTTCTGGAGCATTCGTTCTGGCGTATATCTTTTTTGCCGGGCCGATCGGTGTTGCGACCGAGCTTGCGGCGGCGACTCTCTTTTGATGGCGTCTCCCACACGGCGCCGGATATCGCTCGGCGATTTCCGGCACGAGGCGCTGTCTGAAACGTCATCCACGAATAGCGAATGCCTTGCCCGAGCCCGGGCTGGCGACCCCGGGTTCCTCTGGGTGACCGCCGAAAGGCAGACGAGCGGACGCGGTCGCCGTGGCCGCGCCTGGGCGTCGGAACGGGGAAATCTCTACGCTTCTCTTCTTTTGATCGAGCCGGCGCCGGTGGAGCGCCTGGCGTCGCTTCCGCTGGCGATCGCGGTTGCCGTGCATCAGGCGATCCGGATGGTTCTGCCGCCGGGCAGCGCACCGCTTGAGGTGAAGTGGCCGAACGACATTCTGATCTGCCGCAAGAAGACCTGTGGAATTCTCGTGGAAGGCGAACGGCTGGACGATGGCCGTCAGGCTTTGGTCATCGGGATCGGCGTCAATGTCTCGGTCATGCCGGACAGTCCGCTCTATCCGGTCACCTGTCTGCGTGAGCATGGAAGTGCTGCCTCTCCGGAAGAGCTCTTTGCCCATCTCTTCCGCTCGATGGCAGAGGTGCTCGACATCTGGAGCGAGGGGCGCGGCATTCGCGAGATTGCCGCCCGCTGGCGCGATGTCGCTTGCGGCATCGGGGAGAAGATCACGGTCAATCTGCCGGACCGTTCGATTTCCGGGCAATTCGTCGGAATTGATGATAATGGCTTGTTGATGCTTAAAACCGGCGCGGGCAAGATGATGCAGATTGCCGCCGGAGATGTGTTTTTTGGATAGCTGAGCTTATGGCAAAACAGGACGAACTGGTATTTCTGCCTCTGGGCGGCGTCGGCGAAATTGGAATGAATCTCGCGCTGTACGGTTATGGCCGGGCGGATAACCGCCAGTGGATCATGGTTGACTGCGGCGTCACCTTTCCCGGCCCGGACCTGCCGGGCGTCGATCTGGTGCTGCCGGATATCGGTTATCTCGCCAAGGAGCGTAAGAACCTCAAGGCGATCATCATCACACATGCGCATGAGGATCACTATGGCGCGCTGGCCGACCTTTGGCCGGGCCTGAATGTTCCCGTCTACGGTTCGCCGTTCACAGCAGGGCTGCTGGAAGCCAAGCGCAATTTCGAGAAGGACGCAATCGGCGAGGTGCCGGTCACAATCTTCAAGGCCGGCGATACCATCAATGTCGGTCCGTTCAGCATCGAGGGCGTCGCTGTCAACCACTCGATCCCCGAGCCGATGTCGCTGATGATCCGCACGCCTCTGGGGAACGTCATTCATACCGGCGACTGGAAGATCGACCACGAGCCTTCGCTTGGGCCGCTCACCAACGAGACCCGCTTCCGCCAACTCGGCGATGAAGGCGTGTTGGCTCTGATGTGCGATTCCACCAATGCGCTGCGTGACGGTGTGTCGCCGTCCGAGAAAGACGTTTCGGAAAGCCTTGCCAAGATCATCGAGGATGCCGAAGGCCGGGTGGCGGTTACCACCTTCTCCTCCAACGTCGGCCGCATCCGCACCATTGCCGAGGCCGCTGAGGCTGCTGGCCGTGAAGTCCTGCTGCTTGGAAGTTCGCTGAAGCGCGTCGTCGACGTCTCGCGCGATATCGGGCTGATGGAAGGTATCAAGCCGTTCATCGCGGAAGACGAGTATGGCTATATTCCGCGTGACAAGGTCGTGGTTATCCTGACCGGCAGCCAGGGCGAGCCGCGTGCCGCACTCGCCAAGCTTTCGCGTGACGAGATGCGCAACGTCGCATTCTCCGCCGGCGATATCGTTGTCTTCTCGTCGCGCGCCATACCGGGAAACGAGAAGGCGATTCAGGACATCAAGAATGGTCTCATCGAGCAGGGCGTGCACGTCATCACCGACAGCGAGGCCTTGGTTCACGTCTCCGGTCATCCTCGCCGCAATGAGCTGCAGAAGATGTACGAGCTGACGCGGCCGAAGATCGTCGTGCCGGTGCACGGCGAGGCAACGCACCTGACCGCGCACAAGGAGCTGGCGGAGCAATCCGGTATCGGCATGGTGCCGCGCGTGCGTAACGGTGACGTGCTGCGCCTGGCGCCTGGTCCGGCCGAAGTCATCGACGAGGCGCCGCACGGGCGGATTTACAAGGACGGCTTGCTTATCGGCGATTTCGACGAAATGGGCATTGGCGAGCGCAAGAAGCTTTCCTATGTCGGCCATGTCGCCGTCAACGTCGTGATCGACAGCCGCTTTGACATCATCGGCGACCCTGACCTGGTTGCGGTCGGGCTTCCGGTCTTTGACGACGAGGGCGACGACATGGAAGACGCACTCTTTGACGCCGTCGTCGGCGCAATAGAAAGCATTCCGCGCGCCCGCCGCAAGGACCTTAATATGCTGCAGGAGGCAGTGCGCCGGGCGGTCCGCGCCGCGGCGAACCAGATCTGGGGCAAGAAGCCGGTCGTGACGGCGTTCATTACCAAGGTATGATCCGATGCTGGGCCGCGTGAACCACATCGCCATCGTCGTTCCCGATCTTGCTGCAGCAACGGCAAGCTATCGCGATACGCTCGGTGCGAAGGTTTCCGCGCCGCAGCCGCTGCCTGAGCATGGCGTTACCGTCGTCTTCGTGGAGTTGCCGAACACGAAAGTAGAGCTGCTGGAGCCGCTCGGTGAAAATTCGCCCGTCGCCGCCTTCCTGGAAAAGAGTCCATCCGGCGGCATGCACCACATCTGCTACGAGGTCGCGGATATTCTTGCGGCGCGCGACCACCTTGTGAATGCCGGGGCGAGGGTGCTGGGCAGCGGCGAACCGAAGACCGGTGCCCATGGCAAGCCGGTCCTCTTCCTGCACCCGAAGGATTTCTTTGGTACCCTGATCGAGCTGGAACAGGTCTAGCTGGTCCGTCGGAACAGAAGAACCGGAAGACCGTTTGAGCTCTCCGTTATTCCGCTCTATAAGCGTATCTGTTGCGATGTTCGCAGCCGCACCTCGGGACATAAGAATGCTGCAGATTTTTCTACAGGGCTTTGCGGTCTATTTC
>NZ_JBNDHT010000146.1:0-16925 GCF_056755115.1 Rhizobium sp. SVR5-2C
TTCCCTCAGACATAGTCAACACCACCAATCCAACTTTTTTGACATTTTTATAACAGATTGATTCCTATGGGGAATTTTTGGCGATGGTGGAGACTGGCCAAATTTCCGGGCAATTTGCGATTCCAGGAGACATCGTTTTGCCGAATGTTCCCTGCTCGCCAGCGTTCATGCCAATTCCCTTATATAGAAACACCGCCGTCACTTTCCAGACCCGCTTGGCTGCGCCGCGCTCAATCGCTAGTTTGGGTTCCCCGATGCTCGGCTATGGAGACTGAAATGCTCGTCCTCGATGAAACACGAACACGTGCAGCGCTGCCCTGGGCGGAACTGATCGAGGCGATCGCCGCGATGTTTAACGACGGGTGCGTCATGCCGGTGCGCCATCATCACGACATGGACGTGCCCGGCGAAGAAAATGCCACGCTGCTTCTGATGCCAGCCTGGGTGCCTGGGCGCTATGCCGGCGTGAAGATGGTTTCGGTCTTTCCAGGGAATGCGATGCGCGCCATGCCTGCGATATTCGGCACCTATCTTCTGTCTTCGGGTAGAACAGGCGAGATGCTTGCCGCGATCGACGGCGGCGAACTGACGGCACGGCGGACGGCCGCGACCTCGGCGCTGGCGGCGCGCTACCTCGCACGGCCCGAAGCGGCCGATCTGCTGGTCTGCGGCACCGGCCGCCTGTCGCTCAATCTGATGCAGGCGCATGCGGCAGTCCGGCCGATCAAGCGCATTCATGTCTGGGGACGCAGTCTCGCAAACGCTGAGAAGATTGCCGCGGAAGCACGCGACCTCGGCCTGCCCGCCGAAGCCGTGACCGGCATCGAAGCGGCCGCCCGCCAGGCGGACATCATCTCCTGCTGCACGCTATCGAGCGAAACGCTGATTTCCGGCGCATGGCTGAAGCCCGGCGCGCATCTCGATCTGGTCGGCGGCTTCAAGCCCGGCATGCGCGAGAGCGACGACGAGGCGATCCGCCGCGCCTCCGTATTTGTCGACACCCGGGCTGGTGCGATGAAGGAAGCGGGCGATATCGTTCAGCCGCTCGAAAGCGGTGTGCTCAAAGCCGACGCGATCAGGGCGGAGCTTGCGGAACTCGTTCGCGGCACGTCAGCCGGGCGCCGGGCGCCAGACGAGATTACGCTCTTCAAGTCCGTGGGCGCCGCACTCGAGGATCTCGCCGGAGCGATCCTCGCCTATGAAACCGTAATCGACGGGAAATAAGCGGAATGCCAGTTCTGCCGGAGCTTCCGGTCTCTCATGTTCTCGCCGATATCGGAACCGCGCTTGCCGAAAGCGGACGGGCGGTGCTTTCGGCACCGCCAGGGGCCGGCAAGACCACGCTTGTGCCGCTCTATCTGCTCGACCAGCCGTGGCGCAACGACGGCAGGATCATCGTTCTCGAGCCGCGCCGGCTGGCTGCCCGGGCGGCGGCAAGCCGCATGGCCTCGTTGCTCGGCGAGCAGGTGGGCGAGACGGTCGGCTACCGCATGCGCCTCGACAACCGGATTTCCGCGAGAACCCGTGTCGAGGTGGTGACCGAAGGCGTCTTTGCGCGCATGATCCTCGACGATCCGGAACTTTCCGGTGTTGCCGCCGTCATCTTCGATGAGTTTCACGAACGGTCGCTCGATGCGGATTTCGGGCTGGCGCTTGCCCTCGACGTGCAATCGGCGCTTCGGGAAGATCTGCGCATTCTGGTGATGTCGGCGACACTCGACGTGGAGCGGGTGGCAGCTCTCCTCAACAATCCGCCGGTGATCGAAAGCATGGGAAGAAGCTTTCCGATCGAGATCCGCTATCAGGATCGGCCGGGGGGCGAGCGCGTGGAGGATGCCGTCACGAGGGCGATCATCGATGCTCATACGCATGAGACGGGATCGATCCTCGCCTTCCTGCCCGGGCAGGCCGAAATCACCCGGACCGTGGAGCGGCTCGATGGCCGGTTCGGACCGGATACCTTGATTGCGCCGCTCTACGGCAATCTCAGCCAGAAGGAGCAGGATGCGGCAATCCGGCCGGCGCCGGTGGGCAAGCGCAAGATCGTGCTTGCCACCTCGATCGCGGAGACGTCGATCACCATCGACGGCGTGCGCATCGTCATCGACAGCGGGCTGCAGCGATTGCCCGTTTTCGAAGCCTCGACCGGCATCACGCGGCTCGAGACCGTGCGCGTGTCGCGCGCTTCCGCCGACCAGCGCGCCGGGCGCGCGGGCAGAACGGAGCCCGGCGTTGCGGTCCGCCTGTGGCATCAGGGGCAGACGGCTGCCCTTCCCGCTTTCACGCCGCCGCAGATTCTTTCGAGCGATCTTTCCGGCCTGGTGCTCGATCTCGCGCATTGGGGCGTCCAGGATCCGGCGTCGCTCGCCTTCGTCGACCAACCGCCCGAAACCGTGCTGAAGGAAGCGCGCACACTGCTTCGCGAGCTCGGCGCCCTGGAGAGCGACGGAGCCTTGACAGAGCGGGGACGAACGATGCGCGACCTTGCGCTGCCGCCGCGGCTCGCCGCCATGGTGGTCTCGGCCGGCGAAAGCGGGCATGCGAAAGAGGCCGCCATGCTTGCCGTTCTCCTGACGGAACAGGGGCTCGGCGGCGCGAGCATCGACATCGAGGAGCGCTTGCGCCGTTTCAAGACCGAGAAGGGCGAAAGAGCGGATGCTTCACGGCGGCTTGCCGCCCGCCTCGCGAACGGGTTGGACAAAATATCCTCCAGCGCGCCGCCGCTTGCCGGTCAGCTCCTGATCCATGCCTTCCCGGACCGGGTGGCCCTGCAGCGCGGCGCACGCGGGCGCTACGTGATGGTAAACGGCCGCGGCGCGGAGCTGCCGGAGACGGAACGGCTGGCGGGCAGCCAGATGCTGGTGATCGCCGACCTGACAGGACGCGCTGCGCAGGGGCGTATCCTGGCCGCGGCGGAGATCTCCCGGAGAGACGTCGAGGCCGAACTGCCGGATGCCATCAGCACCGGCGAGCAGGTCTATTTCGACCTGCCGAGCAGGCAGGTGCGCGCAAGGCGGGCGACGCGCCTCGGCGCGATCGTTTTCGATGAAACGCCGCTGGCCCGGCCGACGGGGGACGCAGTCGTCAAGGCGCTGGCGGATGGCGTGCGCCAATTGGGCCTCGATGTGCTGCCCTTTTCAAAGGAAGCGATCCAGCTGCGCGAGCGGATCGGATTTCTGCATCGGACACTCGGCGAGCCCTGGCCTGACGTCAGCGATTCCGCGCTGCTGGAACGGCTGGATGAATGGTTTACGCCCTACCAGACCGATGCACGCGGCATTGCGGATATTTCCCCCGGATCGCTCTCCAGCGGGTTGATGACGCTCGTTCCGCACGCGCTGCAGCGTGACCTCAGCCGGCTCGCGCCGACGCATTTTGAGGCGCCCACCGGACAGCGGCATCCGATCCAGTATGACGGCGAGGAGCCGCTGCTGACGATCAGGGTGCAGGAACTTTTCGGATTGAAGCAACATCCGGCGATCGGCGGAGGGCGGCTGCCGCTTCTTCTCGAATTGACCTCCCCGGCGCACAGGCCGATCCAGACGACGCGCGACTTGCCGGGGTTCTGGGCCGGTTCCTGGAGAGACGTGCGCGCGGAAATGCGCGGCCGCTATCCGCGCCACCCGTGGCCGGAACGGCCGGAAGAGGCATTGCCGACGACACGCGCAAAACCGCGTGGTACATAAGGCCTTTCCAGGGAGCGATGATGGTCAACGACGCCGACACCAAACCGCGGGACGACCGGCACAGCAGCCGCAGGCTGCGGCTTCAGACGCTGGTGCGCCTGCGGTGGCTTGCGGTCGCCGGTCAGGCGGCTACCGTTTTCATCGTCACCTTCCTGCTGAAATTTCCGCTGCCACTGGTAGCAAGCATCTCTCTGATCGCAGCACTTGCCTGGGTCAACTTCTACCTGATGATCCGCTATCCGCCGACGCATCGGCTGGAACCGCCGGCCGCCTTCGCGCTGCTTGCGCTGGATCTGTTGCAGCTCTCCGCGCTGCTGTTCATCACCGGGGGCCTGGCAAATCCGTTTGCGGTGCTTGTCTGCGTGCCGGTCATCATTTCGTTTGCTTCGCAGCCGATCCGCTACAGCACCGCACTCATCGTCTTTGCGATGGCCTGCATAACCGTCCTCGCGCTCTCTCCCTTTTCGCTTCCATGGTATAACGGCGCCACGATCAATGTGCACACCGTCATGCAGTTCGGCGTCTGGTGCGCGATTGCCTCGACGATGGCCTTTGCGGCGTTTTATGCCTACCGGGTTTCGATGGAGGCGAGCCAGCTGGCAGATGCGCTGGCGGCGACCGAACTGGTTCTACAGAGGGAAAAGCACCTTTCGCAGCTCGACGGCCTGGCGGCCGCGGCGGCGCACGAGCTTGGTACACCGCTTGCGACGATCAGCGTCGTCGCAAAGGAGATGGAGCGCGAACTGAAGAACGACGACAGGTTTCGCGAGGATGTGCAACTGTTGCGCAGCCAGAGCGAGCGCTGCCGCGATATCTTGAAACGGCTGACCAGCCTTTCGGCCGAGGGCGATGCGCATATGCAGCGGCTGCCGCTGTCGTCGATGATCGAGGAGATCATTGCGCCCTATCGCGAGCTTCCGATCGCCCTGGAGTTGATCGAGAAGAGCCCGCGCAAGGGCGAGCCGGTGACCGAACGCAACGCGGGGATCATGTATGGCCTCGGCAATCTGATCGAGAATGCCGTCGACTATGCCCGCAAAAAAGTGACGGTCACGATCGAACATGACCATGACAGGGTGTTGATCCTCATCGAGGATGACGGCAGCGGTTATACGCCTGATATCCTGGCCCAGATCGGCGAGCCCTACGTCACCAAAAGACAGAATCAGGATACGGCTGGCGGGCTCGGGCTAGGGCTTTTCATTGCCAAGACTCTGCTCGAGCGTTCCGGCGCGACCCTCGCTTTCGGGAACCGCGATCCGGAAAGCCGGGGAGCGCGCATTCGTGTCGAATGGCCGCGCATGCTGCTCGATGCGCATTCGACAAAATGACTGTATCGGCATAATGAAGACACGAGCAGTTGACAAAACGACAGCGGCAACGGCCGGGATTGGAAGCATGACTGAACAAACTCACGAAACTCTTGCCGCCAGCGAACACGACATCGGCCCGGATGCGAGCCTGTTGATCGTCGATGACGACGGGCCATTTCTGCGACGCCTGGCACGCGCGATGGAGACCCGCGGTTTCCAGGTGGAAATGGCTGAGTCGGTTGCGGAAGGGATTGCCAAGTCGAAGAGCCACCCGCCGAAATACGCCGTTGTCGACCTGCGGCTCGGCGACGGTAATGGTCTCGACGTCATCGAAGCGATCCGGCAGCGCCGGGACGACACGCGGATCATCGTCCTGACGGGCTATGGCAATATCGCCACCGCGGTAACAGCCGTAAAGCTCGGTGCTGTCGATTATCTCTCCAAGCCTGCTGATGCGGACGACATCTTCGCCGCCTTGACGCAGCGGCCGGGCGAGAAGGCCGACCTGCCGGAAAACCCGATGTCGGCAGACCGTGTCCGCTGGGAACATATCCAGCGCGTCTATGAAATGTGCGAGCGCAATGTCTCGGAGACGGCGCGGCGGCTCAACATGCACCGGCGTACACTGCAGCGTATACTCGCCAAGCGCGCCCCGAAGTAAGCCTAGAGATCATCGAGGGTGAGCTGTTTGCCGTTCGCCCATTCGGCCAGCATCAATCTCTGTGCTGCGGCACGCGAGAAATTCAGCGTCACCGACTTGCGGGTTGCCGGCGGCAGGCGGTGTTCCGGCGCTTCGCGGACAATATGCGCACCGTAGCCATCCGAAAGGAACAGACCGCATTCCTCCGGGAAGATATCAAGCGGCACGTCCTTGTGCGTCGCAAAGAAAAGCCGGTCGCAATGCAGCCTGTATTCCGGCCATTTGCGATCGACACGGAAATCCTCGACAGAAGTCTTGATCTCGACGATCCAGATTTCACCCTTCTCCGAAATCGTGATCAGATCGGCGCGCCGGCCGCTGGCCAGCGACAGCTCGGGCAGGACCGCGTGGCGCATCTCATGAAGTAATATCTGAGTCCCGCGGCGCACGAGCATAGCCCTGTCCGACTGCCGGCCATCTATTAACGGATTGTTATTGTAAACGCTCAAAATCGTCATGGATTACCGTGTAGCAGGACCGCGTTTTGTTGCAAAAAAACCATCCGGTTTTAATTTGCGCAGCAGGTAACTCTTGTCGCGCTGCAGCATCTTGCAAAGACGAAGTTAATCGAAAATAACCCATCGTCAAAGACCGTTCCTCATTGCCCCTTTTCCTAAGAGATATTCATGTCCATCCGCAATGCATTCCCTGTGTTCGGCCTGATGGCGACCCTGGCCCTGGCCGGCTGCTCCACCACCTCCGATAGCGCTTCCCTGGAAAACAAGCCCTCTGGCCCCACGGTCCAGACCGCGCAGATCTTCGATGACGCCTATGGCGTGACGAAGGATGCCGGATATGCCCTGCCGGCGATCCCCATTCAGAGGGTCAAGCCCGAGTTCCGCCGCCAGATCGTGTCATACGAGACCACGGAACGCCCGGGCACGATCATCGTCAACACGCGTGAGCGCCACCTTTACTACATTCTGCCGGACGGCAAGGCGATGCGCTACGGCATCGGCGTTGGCAAGCAGGGCTTCGCATGGGCGGGCACGGCATACGTCGCCTGGAAGCAGGAATGGCCGACCTGGCATCCGCCGAAGGAAATGGCGGTCCGCAAGCCCGATGTAGCGAAATACGTCGAGGATGGCATGGGACCAGGCCTCGATAACCCGCTCGGTGCACGCGCCATGTATCTCTTCAACGAGCAGGGTCAGGACACCCTTTTCCGTCTGCACGGCACGCCCGAATGGGCGTCCATCGGCACTGCCGCTTCGTCGGGCTGTATCCGCCTGATGAACCAGGACGTGATCGACCTCTATAGCCGCGTCCGTCCTGGAAAGACGACCTCCAAGGTCATCGTTATCCAGTAAGCCAGAAGCCTACCGCATAATAAAGGCTGCCGGAGACCTCTCCGGCAGCCTTTTTGCTTGGTGCTAGACCGCCCGGCTTCGTTTCAGTTCAAGCCGGCGGCGGTGAAGAACGGGCTCGGTGTAGCCGTTTGGCTGCTCCCTACCCTTCAGGACGAGCTCGACGGCAGCCCGGAAGGCAATCGAATCGTCGAAATTGCCAGCCATCGGGATATAGGCCGGATCGTCGGCATTCTGCTGATCGACGACAGCGGCCATGCGCTTCATCGTTTCAATGATCTGCGCCTCGCTGACCACCTTGTGGTGCAGCCAATTGGCCATGTGCTGGGCGGAAATGCGAAGCGTCGCACGGTCTTCCATCAGCCCGACGTTGTTGATATCGGGCACCTTTGAGCAGCCGACCCCCTGATCGACCCAGCGGACGACGTAGCCGAGGATGCCCTGGGCATTGTTGTCGAGCTCCCGCTGGATTTCCTCCGGCGTCCAATTCGGCCGCACGGCCACCGGAACGGAGAGGATGTCGGAGAGCTTGGCGCGGGCGCGATCCTTCAACCCGCGCTGAACGTCAGCCACGTTGATCCGGTGATAGTGTGTGGCATGCAGTATCGCTGCCGTTGGCGAGGGAACCCAGGCGGTATTGGCGCCCGCCTTCGGATGCGCGATCTTCTGCTCGAGCATCGCCGCCATCAAGTCGGGCATCGCCCACATGCCCTTGCCGATCTGCGCATGGCCGGACAGCCCGCATTCCAGCCCGATATCGACGTTCCAGTTCTCATAGGCCGAAATCCACGCCGCCTGCTTCATGTCGCCCTTGCGGATCATCGGGCCGGCTTCCATCGAGGTATGGATCTCGTCGCCGGTGCGGTCGAGGAACCCTGTGTTGATGAAGACCACGCGCTCGCGAGCCGCGCGGATGCATTCCTTGAGGTTCACCGTCGTGCGGCGCTCCTCATCCATGATCCCCATCTTCATCGTGTTCTTCGGCATGCCTAGAAGCTCTTCGACGCGTGAGAAAATCTCAACCGCAAAGGCCACTTCTTCGGGCCCATGCATCTTCGGCTTGACGATGTACATCGATCCCGTGCGCGAATTCTTGCGACGGCCGCCGGCGCCGATATCGTAAAGCGCAATCAGCCCCGTGATCGCGGCGTCCATAATCCCTTCCGGAACCTCATTGCCGTCGCGGTCGAGAATTGCCGGATTGGTCATCAGGTGGCCGACATTGCGCACGAGCATGAGTGAACGGCGGTGCAATTCAAGAGCCGAACCATCCGGTGCCTGATAGGTGATGTCGGGATTGAGCTTGCGGGTGAAGCTCGAGCCGCCCTTGCTCACTTCCTCCTCGAGGTCTCCCTTCATGAGGCCGAGCCAATTGCGATAGACGACAACCTTGTCTTCGGCGTCCACGGCGGCGATCGAATCCTCGCAGTCCATGATGGTCGTGAGCGCCGATTCCAGCCAGATATCGGAAATCTGCGCCAGATCGCTTTTGCCGATCGCGGTGGAGGCATCGATGACGATCTCGATGTGAATGCCGTTGTTCTTCAGAAGGACATGCGTCGGCGCCGCCGCATCGCCGCGATAGCCCGCGAAATGCGTCTGATCCGCCAGCGATGCATGTTCGCCATCCGTCGCGGTGATGGCAAGAGCCCCGTCCTTCACCGCGAAGCGCGCCACATCTTTCCAGCTCCAGCCGTCCAGCGGAACCGCGATGTCCAGAAAATCGCGAACCCAGGCGATAACCTTTTCGCCGCGTTTCGGATTGTAGCCCCTGCCCCTTTCCGCGCCGTCGCTTTCGGGGATGGCATCGGTCCCATAGAGGGCGTCGTACAGCGAGCCCCAGCGCGCATTTGCAGCGTTGAGCGCATAGCGCGCGTTCATGACGGGTACGACGAGCTGCGGTCCGGCGATCGAGGCAATCTCGGGATCGACATTGCTGGTCGAGATCTGGAAGTCCGAGCCTTCCGGCAACAGGTAGCCGATCTCGCGGAGGAAGGCCTCATAAGCGTCCATATGTGCCGGGGCGCCGTTCCGGCGGTACCATTCGTCGATGCGCGCCTGCAGTTGATCGCGTTTCAGAAGCAGCTCACGGTTCTTCGGTGCCAAGTCGTGAACGATCGCCGACAAGCCTGCAAAAAACGCGTCCGCATCGATCGGAAGGCCAGCAAGCGCCTCGCTGACGATGAAGTCGTGAAGGACGGTTTCGATGGAAAGACCGTGCTTTTCAATGCGGCTCATGCAATTTTCCTCCTGCGGACGGCAGCATTTCTGATGCTGCTACTTTGCGCGGCTTTTATTCACAGTCAATTCTGCAATAATCCGAAAGATTTATGCCCCGGCGGAAACAGTGCGCGACGTGACCCGCATCGGCAGACCATTCTGCGGCTGGGTTGTCAGCTTTTGTACCGGCCAGGGTTTCGTCTCGGCCGTCACGTCGAAGCGGAATCGGCTCATCAGGACGGCAAGCGCGATGACCGCTTCCTGCAGAGCAAAAGTGGCACCGATGCAGACACGCGGGCCGGCACCAAAGGGCAGAAACTGGAAGCGCCCGATCTTGCCTCGATTCTCTGGCAGGAACCGTCCCGGCATATAGGCCCTGGGTTTCTCCCAGTAGAGTTCGTGGCGATGCAGCGTCCAGGGCATGATCAGAACGGTGACGCCGGGATCGATTTCGACCGTCTCGCCCGTTGCAGTTGTCCACCGGTCCGCCGCTATCGCGGCGCGGTTGATCGAAGGTGCGGGGGGATAGAGCCTGAGCGCCTCCTCCAAGGCGGCACGCGTGTACGGCATTACGTCAAGCCACCGGACGGGCTCCGCATCGCTGGCGAGAACGCGATCGATCTCTTCCTCCATGGCAGCACGAATATGCGGGCTGTTTGCGACGCAATAGAGCGTCCAGGCGAGCGCCCTCGCCGTCGTTTCGTGGCCGGCGCCGATGAAGGTCAGGATATTGTCTTCGATTTCTTCGTCGCTAAGACTCCCGCTTGCCGCCTGGTCGAGAAGCAGGGTGAGGAAATCCTCCGGCGTTGTCGCTCGATCGGCCTTCATGCGCCGCAGGCGGGCATCCATCGTGTCGCGCACGATGTTGCGGAACTTGTCGAGGACTTTCCGGCCGCCGATGCGCGTCACGCGCGGAACCCAGGAAGGCGCCCGCAGCAAATCCATCGGATCGACGCGACCCATGCGGTGCAGAAGCGCGTTCACATCGTCGGCGAAGCTGTCGGAGGTGACGATCTCACCCGAAAAGAGCGTGTCGGCGAGAATGGCGAACGTCAGCTCGGTCATGTCGCTGGCGATCTCGAAGACCTTCTCCCCGCTGACTGCCGTGGCGTATTTCCGAGCATAGTCCTCCGCCTGCCGGAGCATCTGGCCGGCAAATCCGTTGGCATGGCGTGGCGTGAAGACCGGCGCGACAGCCTTGCGCGATCGCCTCCACACCTCCCCTTCAGCGGTCAGCAGGCCATCGCGCAGGATCGGGCGCAGGATGAGCTGGCGGACGTCCGACATGCGATAGTTTGCGGCGTTGTCGACCAGCACGTGCTTGATCAGCCCGGGTTCATTGACGATCAACGTGCGTTCCCCGAAGAACCGCGTCTCGACCCACGGCAGCGTGTAGGAGGGCTCGCCCCAGAGCTCCAGGGGATTGCGAAAGATCGTGCGGATGAGCTCAAGCCGGCCCGGCGGCGCGGTGCGCGGCAGCGGTGCGGGTGGAACGAAAGGCTCCGGTCGCATATCCATGGAAATGGCCCTTCGCGGAAGATCGTCTCCCGCGTAGGCGAAAGTTAGAGCAGGCCCCTGAGCTCGTCCAGCTTGTCGTTGATCAGCCAGCCGTAATAGTTCTCCTCCGGCCAGACCGGGACGCTCGCATCGCGGTTCTTGGCCGCGAGGGCTGCCGCGCGCTGCCTGGAATTGCCGACATTGTAGAGCGTGGCGGTCAGGCCGGGATTTCCCGAAATATCCATGCCGGCGATCTGCTTGTAGTCGTCGATCGATTTCCGAATGGAGGCTGCAACGAAGGCGAGCGAAACATCCGGCTCCATGATGGCGCGGTAGACGGCGCCTGCATCCTTTTCGTTCAGCTTCGGATAGCCGGACACGCGGCTGACCAGATCCGAAAGCATCAACGCTGTCAGCGGGTTCACCTGGCCGAGACCAAAGGTCTGGCCGGCATAGAACGGCTGGAAGAACACGGCGCTGAAGCGGTTGTTCGGAAAACTCTTGCCGCCCACGGACTTGCCGCGGAAATCGCTTTCCCAGACATCTTCGCGGCAGGACCAGAGCGTATAGGAATCGCTTTTGCCGTTGCACGCGGCAAATTGCGGGCGCCCGACAAAGGTATCGACATCCTCGCCATCATAGGCAAAGCGGAAGCTCTCGCCGGCATAGGAGGCAGCCTTCACGTAGTAAGCCTGAAGGCGGTCGTAGGCATCGACATTATAGGTATGTTCGCCGACGATGGCGCCGATGACGTGGATCGGTTCGATGCCGTATGCCGCCGCAGTCTTCCTGATCTTGCCCATCAGCTCGTGATCGGTGGAGAGAAGTTCGTAAACCTTCTCGTATTTACGATCGAATGTCGTCTTGGTCCCTTTGGTACGCCGGACGGATGCGCCGGGGACCGCCGGCTGCTCGACATTGCGGTTACCGGGCGGCACGACCTGCATGGCGTAGGCGGGCACGGATATCAGCGCCGCAACGGCGATCAGGAGGCATGTCAAAAGGCGTCGCACGATCAGCTATTCCGTCTGGTTACATCGTCTTTAGGCGAAGCGCGCTGACTGGACCACAATCTTGGCCGAAAAAAGCCGCAGCCATAAACAAAGCGGGCCTTTCACTAAGAAGTAAAAGGCCCGCTGTCGAGAGTTTAGAATGTCACATCCGCTGCGAGATCCGCAAAGGCTCCAGCCGGTGCGGCTATGTCACAGGATAAAGCGCGAGAGGTCCGTGTTCTGCGCCAGATCGCCGACGTGCTCACGCACGTAGGCCGCGTCGATTGTTACCGCCGAACCGCCGCGATCCGGCGCATTGAAGGAGATCTCGTCCAAGACCCGTTCCATGACGGTCTGCAGGCGGCGTGCACCGATGTTTTCTACCGACGAGTTCAAATGGACAGCGACGTCGGCCAAGGCGTCAATCGCATCGTCGGTGAATTCGAGATGCAGTTCTTCCGTTTCCATGAGCGCGCGATATTGGCGGATCAGGCTCGCCTCCGTTTCGGTCAGGATGCGGCGGAAGTCTTCCTTGTTGAGTGGCCGAAGCTCGACGCGAATCGGCAGGCGGCCCTGCAGCTCCGGCAGCAGATCGGACGGCTTCGAAACGTGGAAGGCACCGGATGCGATAAAGAGAATATGGTCAGTTTTTACCGGCCCGTACTTCGTCGAAACCGTCGTGCCTTCGACGAGCGGCAGCAGATCGCGCTGCACGCCCTCGCGGGAGACGCCCGCTCCCATGCCACCGTCTCGCGCCGCGATCTTGTCGATCTCGTCGAGGAAGACGATGCCGTCGTTCTCGACCGCCCGCACGGCCTCACGCTGAATGATCTCATTGTCGATCAGCTTGTCGGATTCGTCGCGGATCAGATCGGTATAGGAGGCCTTGACCGTCGTGCGGACCTTCTTGGTCCGTCCGCCCAGCGCCTTGCCGAACATCTCGGAGATATTGAGCACCCCGATGTTGGCACCCGGCATACCCGGAATTTCAAACCCGCCCATGCCCGCGCCCGTGTCAGCGACTTCGATATCGATTTCCTTGTCGTCCAGCTCGCCGTTGCGCAGCTTCCGGCGGAAGCTGTCGCGCGTTGCCGGAGAGGCGGTCGCGCCGACGAGTGCGTCAAGGACGCGTTCCTCGGCGCTCATATGGGCCTTCGCCTCGACCTCGGCGCGCTTCTTGTCGCGCGCGAGACCGATGCCGATTTCGACGAGGTCGCGGACGATCTGTTCGACGTCGCGGCCGACATAGCCGACCTCAGTGAACTTGGTGGCCTCGACCTTGATGAAGGGCGCACCTGCAAGCTTGGCGAGACGGCGGGAAATCTCCGTTTTGCCGACGCCGGTCGGGCCGATCATCAAGATGTTCTTGGGCATGACTTCGTCACGCAGATCCGGATCGAGCTGCTGGCGCCGCCAGCGGTTGCGCAAGGCGATCGCCACCGCCCGCTTGGCTTCGTGCTGGCCGATGATGTAACGGTCGAGTTCGGAGACGATCTCCCGGGGAGAAAAAGTGGTCATATCAAGTCCGTTTCTTCGGGTGCGTCCAACGCCATGAAATGGGCCGGACCATAAATGGAAGTTCTTGTGTCGATGTAGCGGAAGCCCGCCTTTTCATAAGCCCTGATCGCTTGCACATTTTCGGGATCAGGGTCGATGACGATGCGCGTGGCCCCGCTGGCGAAAAGTTCGCCGGAAAGCTGCCGGATGATGGCGCTGCCGTGCCCCTTGCCTATCAACTCCGGGATGCCGATCGAAATATCGATGCCCAACGTACCCTTCGGCTGATCCTGATAGGGATGTCCCCCTTCAAGATGCGGATCGTAGCTCTGCAGATAGCCGATCGGCTCTCCGTCCAACTCCACGATCATTGGCCGCGTTTGCGCGCAGGTCATCGCCTCTTCTATCGATGCAAGCTCCGTCGACGGATCGCCCCACCATTTCGCGACGTGCGGCTCCGCGAGCCAGGTTGCCAGCCGGGGAAAATCCTCGCGCTGGACATCGCGAAAGCGGTATCGGGGCGTGGGCTCAGCTCTCGGCATCCAGCGTTTCCACTACCACGTTGTGGTTCGTATAGACGCAGATGTCGGCCGCGATATCGAGCGCACGGCGCGCGACCTCTTCAGCGGATTTGTCGGAATCGACCATGGCACGGGCCGCCGCCAGCGCAAAATTGCCACCGGAACCGATCGCCATGACTCCATGCTCAGGCTCCAGAACATCGCCATTGCCTGTGACCGCCAAGGTGACCGTCTTGTCTGCGACGAGCATCATAGCCTCGAGATTGCGGAGATATTTATCGGTGCGCCAGTCCTTGGCGAGTTCGACGGCAGCGCGCATCAGCTGACCGGGATATTGTTCGAGCTTCTTCTCGAGACGCTCAAGCAGCGTGAAGGCGTCTGCGGTCGCGCCTGCGAAGCCGGCAATGACCTCGCCCTTGCCGATGCGGCGCACCTTGCGCGCATTGCCCTTCATGACGGTCTGGCCGAGGCTCACCTGGCCATCGCCCGCGATTACGACCTTGCCGCCTTTTCGTACCGTAATAATCGTAGTCATCAAAACACCCTTGCCCGCATCACCGGGCGTTACGCCGAGCCGCTCACAGGCTCTGTTTGGACCCTATGTAAGTTGGCCGGCGCCGATTGCAAATGGCGGTCTTTTTCTGCCCAAGCGGTTCTGGATATTTTAGGGAACGCCTGATAAGGAACGGCCGTCATTCCTATGGAGCAGCCATATGGCCGAGACTGCAGCAAGCCGCACGGGTACCGTTTCCCGTAAGACCAACGAGACTTCGGTTTCCGTTTCCGTCAATCTCGACGGTACGGGCAAAGCCAAGATTTCGACGGGCGTCGGCTTCTTCGACCATATGCTCGACCAGCTTTCGCGACATTCCCTGATCGACATGGAGATCGAAACGAAGGGCGACCTGCATGTCGACGATCACCACACGGTCGAAGACACCGGAATTGCCATAGGGCAAGCGATTGCAAAAGCACTCGGTGACCGCCGCGGCATCACCCGCTACGCTTCGATCGACCTTGCCATGGACGAGACGATGACGAAGGCCGCCGTCGATCTTTCCGGCCGTCCATTCCTGGTCTGGAACGTTGCCTTCAGTGCGCCGAAGATCGGTACCTTTGACACCGAGCTTGTGCGCGAATTCTTCCAGGCGCTCGCGCAGAACGCCGGCATCACATTGCATATCTTGAATCACTATGGTGCCAACAATCACCATATTGCAGAGACCTGCTTCAAGGCCGTTGCCCGTGCGCTGCGCACGGCGACGGAAATCGATCCGAGACAGGCGGGCCGTGTTCCCTCGACGAAGGGCACGCTCGTCTAAGCCCCTTGAGGGAGCTTGAACGATATGACTTCCAGCTATGTAGTTCTGACGGCTCCGGGCGGAGCGGATGTGACCCATGAAAAGACGCGGATCATCCGCGACGGATTTACGCTGCTCGGTTTTCTCTTTCCGTGGCTGTGGTTTCTTGTACACCGGCTTTGGCTCTTTGCGATCGCAGCGTTCCTGCTTCAGGCAATCGGCGGCTATCTGATGGATCGACCCGGTTTTTGGCCCGCAGGCTTTGCGATCACAGCAGGCACCTGCATTCTCACCGGCATAGAGGGCATGAACATTTGGATCCGAAATCTGGCCTCCAAGGGCTGGAAAGAAGAGGCCTTGATTGCAGCGGATTCGCTTGAGACCGCAGAAGACATCTACTTTTCGAATATAGAAACCCCTACAAGTGGCGACGCCCTGCCGGCCCCTGATTGGAAGAGAAACCCCTCTTCCAACAAGCCTGGCGATACGACGTCGCTCGGCCTCTTTGGTTTTGACGGAGGACGCTGATGCGCGTCGCAATTATAGACTACGGTTCGGGCAACCTGCGTTCGGCAACGAAGGCATTTGAACGCGCCGCGCGCGAGGCAGGTATCGATGCGCATATCGATCTGACGGACAGGGCCGAGAATGTCGCGGCGGCCGATCGCATCGTCCTTCCGGGGGTCGGCGCCTATGCCGATTGTCGCCGTGGGCTCGATGCCGTTCCGGGGATGACGGAGGCCTTGATTGAAGCCGTCGAGAAAAAGGCTCGCCCCTTCCTCGGCATTTGCGTCGGCATGCAGCTGATGTCGTCCCGCGGCCTTGAAAAAACAGTGACAGAAGGCTTCGGCTGGATCCCCGGCGATGTCGTTGAAATGACGCCGGACGATCCGGAGCTGAAGATCCCGCAGATCGGTTGGAACACGCTCGACCTTAAGCATCCGCACCCGCTTTTCGATGGCATTCCGACCGGGCCGGATGGTCTGCATGCCTATTTCGTGCATTCCTACCATCTAGCTACCAGAGACAACACTGACGTCATTGCGACCACCAGCTATGGCGGGCCGATGACGGCATTCGTCGGACGCGACAACATGGCAGGATCACAATTCCATCCGGAAAAGAGCCAGAAGCTCGGTCTCGCCCTGATCACCAATTTCCTGCGCTGGAAGCCGTAAGCTCGCGCGGATAGCAAGGACTGAATGAACATGATCCTATTTCCCGCCATCGACCTCAAGGACGGTCAATGCGTTCGCCTTAAACTCGGCGATATGGAGCAGGCAACCGTCTATAACCCCGATCCCGCCGCGCAGGCGAAAGCCTTTGAGGACCAGGGCTTCGAATGGCTGCACGTTGTTGATCTCAACGGCGCTTTCGCCGGCGAGAGCGTCAATGGCGCCGCGGTCGACGCGATCCTCAAGGCAACGAAAAACCCCGTGCAGCTCGGCGGCGGCATCCGCACATTGTCACACATCGAAAACTGGCTCTCGCGAGGCCTCGCCCGCGTGATCCTCGGCACGGTCGCCGTTCGGGATCCTGCGCTGGTCATCGAAGCCTGCAAGCAGTTTCCCGGCCGGGTTGCCGTCGGCATTGACGCCAAGGGTGGCAAGGTCGCGGTCGAGGGTTGGGCGGAAGCGTCCGAGCTCGGCGTCATCGAACTTGCCAGAAAATTCGAAGGCGCCGGCGTTGCGGCGATCATCTACACGGACATCGACCGGGACGGGATCTTGGCCGGCATCAACTGGGCCTCGACGCTGGAGCTTGCCGAGGCAGTTTCGATCCCGGTGATCGCCTCGGGCGGGCTGGCCTCGATCGAGGATGTGAAGCGCATGTTGCAGCCCGACGCCCGCAAGCTAGAAGGTGCCATCTCCGGCCGTGCGCTGTATGATGG
>NZ_JBNDHT010000147.1:0-16487 GCF_056755115.1 Rhizobium sp. SVR5-2C
TCATGCTTCTCCTCCTCCGAACGTTCCGCGCAGGAACACGCCTTCGGCCGCCAATTGGCGTGCCAAGTTTCAGTTCCGATCTATGCGGAAAATCATGTCCTCCAATTCGCCGCCTCCTCAAGCGGACCTCGATGGCGCAAGTCGTTTTCCCTCTTGCACAATCGATGGTGCAAGTAATATCATTTGAATTTAAGCTTTGGTCAAGGGGAAATTGGCAATAGAGGAGATGTCGGGAGGACGGCATGAAGCAGCAGGGCAAAAAGAAGGCTACGATCTATGATCTCTCGGTCCTGTCCGGTTGCTCGGCCTCGACGGTCAGCGCCGTGCTGAACGGCACCTGGCGCAAACGGCGGATCGCGGAAAGCACGGCCGCACTCATTCAAAACCTGGCTGAACAGCACCAATATACGGCGAACCTTCAGGCCCGCGGTCTGCGCCATTCGCGCTCCGGCCTCGTTGGGCTGCTTCTGCCTGTGTACGACAACCGCTACTTCTCATCCATGGCGCAGACCTTCGAGGCGCAGGTGCGCAGCCGCGGCAAATGTCCCATCGTCGTCAGCGCCTCGCGCGATCCGAAGGAGGAACTTGCGACGGTCGAAACGCTGATCTCCTATTCGATCGACGAGCTGTTCATCACCGGTGCGACCGATCCCGATAGCGTTCACACCCTCTGCGAAGCCGCCGGCATCCGCCACATCAACATCGACCTACCGGGAACCAAGGCGCCATCTGTCATCAGCGACAACTACGAAGGCGCCCGGATGCTGACCGAGGCGATCATCCGGCGTTTCGATCCCACCCGCCCTCTGAAGCCCGAGGAGCTATTCTTGTTTGGCGGACGCAACGATCATGCCAGCCGGGAACGCATAAGAGGCTTTCGCGATGTCAAATCAGCTTTGCTGGGAGGCGATACCGACGCCTGCATTCAGCCGACCGGCTATTCGCCAGCGATGACGCAAAGAGCCTTCGAGACCTTCTACGAGCGCCAAGGAAAGTTGCCACGCGGGCTCTTCATCAACTCGTCGATCAACTTCGAGGGCCTGCTCCGCTTCATGGCCCAGCATCCCCACGAGACCTTCGCCGACATCGTCGTTGGCTGCTACGATTATGATCCCTTCGGCTCATTCCTGCCCTTCCCCGTCATCATGATCAGGCAGAACATCGAGAGCATGCTCGAGAAGGCATTCGAGCTTATCGCCGAGCATCGCCCCACGAACAAAATTCACCTCATCCAGCCGGAGCTGGTCCATCCGCGCACGGCGCTGAAAGGCCCCCTGGACGCGATCAAGGATGTCTACGCTTAAGTACGAAGAGTGGGCGCCGGACCATTATTTTTCGCAGAGACGCCGTTCGCCGCGATAGGGCTGGTACGTGCAATCCGAGGCGCGGAAGGAACGATAGCTTCGCGAGCAGGCGCGAATATTGCACGAAGCAGCGGGTTGCTGTTCGCCCGTCAATATCTCCGCCCCGGAGCCATCGAGCGTAGAGGGGCTGGCCATCGCAGCCTGCATGAATTCGCGCCATATCCGAGCAGGCAATGCGCCACCCGTTACCCCTTTCATCGGCGTATCGTCATCATTGCCGACCCAGACGCCCGCGACTAATGAGTCCGTAAAGCCAACAAACCAGGCGTCGCGGTTATTCTGGCTGGTGCCCGTCTTCCCGGCAGCAAAGAAACCCGGCGAAGCTTCGCGTCCGGTACCTCGCTCCACCACCAGTTGAAGAAGCGTAGAGAGGTCATCGCGATAGGCGGAAAGATCGACTGACGGCGTCACCTGCGGACCCACCCGGAAAGCCTGGGGCTCCGTCGCAGCTTGAAAGTCGATCACGCCCCATGGCTCCACGGGAGCGCTCCCCCAGCGAACGGACGCGTAGGCGCCCGTCAGATCGAGCAAGCTGACCTCCGACGCCCCGAGCGCGAGTGCCGGCACCGGGTTGAGAGGCGCGTCGATGCCCAGCTCCCTGGCTGCCGCAGCGACATTCTCCATTCCCACGTGCTGCGCGAGCACGACGGTCGCGGCGTTGAGGGAGCGAGCAAATGCTTCCGCAACGGTGACCACGCCACGGTAGCGACCTCCAGAATTCTCCGGGGCCCAGCCATCGACCTTGATCGGCCTATCGTAGACGCGATCGCTCAAACTGATGCCCTGCTTCAAGGCAGCATAGTAGACGAACAGCTTGAAGGTGGAGCCTGGCTGGCGCATTGCCGTGACAGCCCGGTTGAACTGGCTCGCCCTATAATCGCGGCCCCCGACCATTGCGACAACCGCGCCGTCGGGCGTCATGGCCACCAATGCGGCTTGCGATGCGCCGAGCGCTTTTCCATCTTCATCGAGCGCACGCTTGATCACCTCTTCTGCGGCGCGCTGGAGACGCGGCACCAAAGTGGTGCGTACCGTCACTGAACTGACCGAAGAACCCGCGATCTCGCCGGCCTGGCTCGATATCCAATCGGCGAACCAGCTGCCCAGGCGTGGCGCCGGTGGGGTCGGGTGCAAGGCAGTGAATTCGGCCTTCGCAGCCGCCGCCTCGCCCTCCTTGAGCTTGCCGTTTGCAACCATTGCGTCGAGTACGGTCGCGGTTCGCCGCCGGGCGCCCTCGAAATTGTCGATCGGGTTCAGCTGGCTCGGTGCCTGCAGGAGGCCGGCGAGCATTGCTGACTCGCGAATGTCGAGCGCACCAATATCCTTGTCGAAATAGATCCGCGCTGCCGCCGGCATGCCGGTCGCGCCTGCGCCAAGATAGACCGAGTTCAGGTAGCGTGTAAGAATCTCCCGCTTGCCGAGCTTCCATTCCAACCAGAAGGCAACGACCACTTCCTGGATCTTGCGCTTCAGCGTCCGATCGCTTTCGAGATAGAGGATCTTGATAAGCTGTTGCGTGATAGTGCTGCCGCCCTCGACGATTTCGCCGGCCTGCAGGTTACGGAGCATGGCGCGTGAGATGCCCCTGAGGTCTATTCCGTAATGATCCGGGAACCGCCGGTCCTCGATCGAGAGCACGGCATCGATCAGGTGCGGAGGAAATTCCTCATAACGCGCATACCGGCCTTGAAACCTCCCCTGCCGGACGAGCGGCTGGCCGTCTGCCGTTTCAAGAAAGATCGTGGGCTTCAAGGAGCCGTCTGCGATCTCGCGCCAGGGGACGTCCTTCAACGCCCAGATCAGGACACCGGCCACGAGCAGGATGCAGCCTAGCGAACCCAGGGCAAACAGACCCTTCCAGGAGCGAAGCCGCGGCCGGGAGGCGATCATGCCCGCGAACATCCTCCTTGACCGAGAGGCGACGGAGCGTGAAGCGGCTATGAATCTGGCTCTTGCTTCTGGGACATCGACGTTACCTGCTCTTTCCCTGAGCGTCCTGGCCGCAGTGAGGAACCGTCTGGCACCGCGACGAAATGTCAAACCGAGGTCATGGCGCAATGCATGCGCAAGTTCCCGAACCGCGCGCCTGCTGCGCTCAAAAGGTGACGGCAACGGCTCGGTCGCGTCGTTTCCGGGCGTTGCATCGGCAGCTGGACCAGACTCTGTCTTGATGGCTGTGTCGTTGTCTGTCGGCGTTGCGTCCGTGGTCACAGATTCCACCGGTTTGCGATCCCTGCGGAGGGCTCGTCTTTTTCCAATTCGGTAATATGCAGGACTTCTTACCGAAGATTACATCTCCACGCCATCAACTAGGACTGCACATTTTGGCGGGAAGCCCGGAGCCCTAGAAAAATGGGAGGGTTGTTTCGGCCCTCCCCGAGAGGAGTCCAGGACTGCAACTCTCAACCACCACGCCGAATTGGTCTGAAGCATCGCCAATAAAGCACGGGCTCGTGTCTCCTCCACCATCCGTCCGCATTGTTATCAAGCTCAGCTTTCAGTAAGCTTTCAGCCAAAGGAAACGTGAACGTGCGGCGCGTCTCCGTGACTGGGATGGGTTAACGTAGGAGGATGACATGGACTTAGAAGATCTGCGATCCGAGTACGAACAGAAGATCAAGGAACATGAGGACCATCTGAAGACGATGGACGAAAAGGAGATCCAGCACTTTCAGGCGGAAGGGAGCGGCCCGCTTGCAAATATCACTGAGCGTATCAAGGCGGAGTACCGCCGGAATATCGAAACCTACACGGCGCTGATCGCTCAGATCGATGCGATGCTGGGAGCTTAGGCCAAAACGCAGAATCCTCGCGGATTGAGACCAACGCTGCATCGACGCTGGCCCAGTTAGGCCCCGTGCGGCGACAACCCGATCGGCCCTATCTTTGCCTTCGACTGTCCGCTAAGGAGACCAAATATGACCGCCATCGATCTGAACAGTGATCTCGGAGAAAGCTACAGCGCCTGGACCATGGGCGACGATCAGGCGATGCTTTCGATTGTCTCCAGCGCCAACGTTGCCTGTGGTTTTCATGCCGGCGACCCGATAGGCATCTTGAAGACCGTACGGGCCGCGGCTGAAAAGGGCGTTTCGGTCGGGGCGCATGTCTCCTATCCCGATCGCGTCGGCTTCGGCCGCCGCGACATGGATGTCACCAGCGCCGAACTGATCGCCGATGTCATCTACCAGATCGGCGCACTGAAGGGCCTTGCCGCCGCCGCCGGGGTGGCGGTCGGTTATGTCAAGCCGCACGGCGCACTCTACAACCGCATCGCCTATGACCCGAAACAGGGACAGGCCGTGATCGACGCCATCAAGGCTGTCGACCCATCGCTGGTGCTGATGGGGCTTGCCAACGCGCCGATCCTCGTTCTTGCACGGGAGGCTGGCCTCACGGTCGTCGCCGAGGCTTTCGCCGACCGCGCCTATACTCCGGACGGCCAGCTTCTCTCGCGACGCGAGGCGGGCGCCGTGCTGCACGATGCCCAGCTCATCGCACGCCGCATGCTGCAGCTCGCTCATGAGGGCACGCTGGAAGCGATCGACGGCACCACGATCAAGATCGACGCACAGTCGATCTGCGTGCATGGCGACAACCCCAGCGCAGTCGCCATCGCCCGGGAAATCCGCCGCTCCTTCGAGGCCGACGGCATCACCGTCCGCTCCTTTCTTTCCGCCTGATCAAGGCCACGGCTGAGGTGACGATGCGTTTTCTGCCCGTCAGCCTGACAACCCTGCTTGTCGAACTCGCCGATCTTGACAAGACGCTGGCGCTTTTTGCCTCACTCAAGGGCGATCCAGTGGAGGGCATCGAGGAGATGATACCGGCAGCCCGCACGCTGATGATCCGCTTCCGGCTGGAAAAACTAACGGCGGAAAAGCTGGCAGGCGAGATCGGCAGGCGCGATCTTTCCGCCCGCCTTGCGCCCTCCGACAAGCTGATCGAGATCCCCGTCCGCTATGACGGCGAGGACCTTGAGGATGTTGCAAACCTCACTGGCCTGTCGGTCGAGGACGTCATCCGCCGCCACACGGAAAGCGAGTTCACTGTCGCCTTCTGCGGCTTCGCGCCGGGCTTCGGCTATCTCGTCGGCGGTGATCCGGCGCTCCAGGTGCCACGCCGCCAAAGCCCGCGCACGAGGATTCCGGCGGGCTCGGTGGCCTTGGCCGGCGCCTTCAGCGGCGTCTATCCGCAGGCGAGCCCGGGCGGCTGGCAGATCATCGGCACCACGCCGGAAAAGATGTGGGATCTTTCGCGCGACCCGCCCGCATTGTTCCAGCCCGGCTATCGGGTGCGATTCTTCGATCTTGCGAAGAAACACGCCCCGACGACACCGACGGCCGTGACCCCAAAACCTGCCAAACCGGTGAGCCGGTCGGTCTCAGACGCCTTGACGCTCAAGGTTCTCGCCGCGCCGATGCCGGCGCTGTTCCAGGATCTCGGACGTTTCGGCAAGACCGGCCAGGGCGTTTCGGCATCCGGCGCGCTCGACAAAGGCGCGTTGAAGGCGGCCAATCGCGTGGTCGGCAATCCGATCGATTCCCCCTGTCTCGAAATCACGCTCGGCGGTTTCTCGTTCGAAATTTCGGGACGCGCGGTGGTGGCGGTCACCGGCGCGCCCTGCCCGATCACGATTCGCGACACCGCCGGCCGGACCATTCCGGTTGAGACCTATCAGCCGATCGCGCTGGAGCCCGGCGACGTCGTCACCCTCGGGCATCCGCAGCGAGGCATGCGCAGCTACCTTGCCGTGCGCGGCGGCTTTGCCGTAAGGCCGGTTCTGGGGAGCGCCGCCACGGATACGCTTGCGGTCGTTGGCCCCGAAGCGGTGACAGCCGGTGCGGTGCTGACCGTCGGCACGCAGACCAAAGCTCTTAAAGCGGTTTCCGTGACCGAGGCCCCGGCCTCCGAGCATCCGGCACCGGGCGATACCGTGACGCTCGATGTTGTCATGGGTCCGCGCAGCGACTGGTTCACCGAGGCCGGGATTTCAAACCTTTCCGCGCAACTCTGGCAGGTGACGCCGCAGTCGAACCGCGTCGGAATCCGGCTTTCCGGCGACGTGCCGCTGGAGCGCAGGGACAAGGCGGAACTGCCGAGCGAGGGCACGGCGACGGGAGCGATCCAGGTGCCGCACAGCGGCCAGCCGGTGCTCTTCCTCGCCGACCATCCGCTGACGGGCGGCTACCCGGTGATCGGCACGGTCGCCGAATACCATCTCGATCTCGCGGGACAGATCCCGGTCAATGCAAAGATACGCTTCCGGCCCATAACTGCCTTCGCCGAAATACGGCCTGCCAAGGCGTGAGATCCCGGCCCGATAAAAGACGTGAGGAGCCACCCATGAAGAGAGTCCTGATTGCCAATCGCGGCGAGATCGCGGTGCGCATCATCCGCGCCTGCCGCGACTACGGCTTGCAATCGGTGGCGGTCTATGCCGATCCGGACATGGACGCCCTCTTCGTTCGGCTGGCGGACGAAGCTTACGGGCTCTCCGGCGCGCGACCAATCGAGACCTATCTCGACATCGACAAGTTGATCGATATCGCCAGACGCTCCGGCGCAGATGCGGTGCATCCGGGCTATGGCTTCCTCTCGGAACGGGCGGAGTTCGCCCGCGCGGTCATCGATTCGGGTCTCATCTGGATCGGCCCGGATCCGCATGTCATCGAGGCACTGGGAGACAAGGTCGAGGCCCGGCGGATCGCAACCAGCGTCGGCGCTCCCCTGGTTGCCGGCAGCGACGGCACCGTCGGGACCGCGGCTGAAGTCATTGCTTTTGCCGAAAAGCACGGCTTCCCGGTTGCGATCAAGGCCGCCCACGGCGGCGGCGGGCGCGGCTTGAAGGTCGCATGGAAGATGGACGAGGTGGCCGAACTCTATGAATCGGCGGTGCGCGAAGCAAAGGCCGCCTTCGGCCGCGGCGAATGTTTCCTCGAACGCTTTCTCGACCGGCCGCGCCACATCGAAGCGCAGGTGCTCGCCGACAAGCACGGCAATGTTCTGGTGCTCGGCACCCGCGACTGCTCGCTGCAGCGGCGTAATCAGAAACTTGTCGAGGAGGCCCCCGCCCCCTTCCTCAGCGATGCCCAGCGGCTATCCATTCACGAGGCGGCGAGGAAGATTTGCGCCGCCGCCGGCTATTCGGGTGCCGGTACGGTCGAATTCCTGCTTGGCGTCGACGGCACGATCTCCTTCCTCGAGGTCAACACTCGCCTGCAGGTCGAACATCCGGTTACCGAGGAAACGACGGGCATCGATATCGTCATCGAACAGTTTCGGATTGCCGAGGGCCTGCCGCTCCGCTTCACCGAAACGACTGTGCCGCGCGGCCATTCGATCGAATTCCGCATCAATGCCGAAGATCCCGGCCGCGGCTTCCTACCGACGCCCGGCACGATCTCCATGTTCGAGGCACCGTCCGGGCCAGGCGTACGCCTCGATAGCGGCGTCGTTGCCGGCTCGACCGTTCCCGGCACCTTCGACTCGCTGATGGCGAAGCTGATCGTGACCGGCGCTACTCGCGAGGAGGCGCTGAACCGGGCGCGCCGGGCCTTGCGGGAATTCCGCATCGAAGGGGTCGCGACCGTCCTTCCTTTCCATCGCGCGGCAATCGAATCCATCGACTTCACCGGCGAGAACGGCTTCAACGTCCACACGCGCTGGATCGAGACCGATTTCGCCGCCATGCCCGAAGCCGAGAAGCGCCCGGAGCAGCCAGCCGAGACCTCGCTGATCCGCACCCATGTCGAAATCGACGGAAAGCGCCATGAACTCGGTATTCCAGCCATGCTTCTCGCCGGTCTCGGACAGCCCTCTGTTCAAGGCATGGCGACGACCGTTGCGTCGGAAGGTGCGGGGAGCGTCACCTCGCCGGTTTCCGGTACGCTGCAGGCCTTCAAGGTCGAGGACGGCGCCGCCGTTGAGGCGGGCGACCTGATAGCGGTGATGGAAGCGATGAAGATGGAAACCCAGGTAACCGCTTCGTCCTCCGGAACGATCCGCATCGCCGCCAATGTCGGCGATTATCTGCAGGCCGGGGCAGAAATCGCCCGCATTGAGGTGCACTGACGGGCCACGGCGCGGCAGGGTGCGGCAAACGGCAATGTCTGTTAGTCGTAGAGATAGGCCGGAAGCCAGAGTGTCATGCCCGGCCAGACATACATGATCACCATGCAGAGAATGACGATCAGCATATAGGGCATCATGCCTGCAAAGATCTGGTTGAGCGTGACGTGCGGTGGCGAGACGCCCTTGAGGTAATAGGCCGACATCGCCACCGGCGGCGACAGGAACGCCGCCTGCAAGTTGACGAAGACGAGCACCCCCCAGAGTATCGGATCGATATCGAAGTGCCTGAGCATCGGCAGGAAGATCGGCACGAAGATGATGATGATCTCCGTCCATTCGAGCGGCCAGCCGAGGATGAAGATGATCGCCTGCGAGAGGATCATGAACTGCACGGGCGTCATATTGAGCGACAGCACCCACTGCTCGATGAGCGCCTGGCCGCCGAGAATGGCGAAGACGGCGGAGAAGAGTGCCGAGCCGACGAAGAGCCAGCAGACCATGGCAGTGGTCTTCGCCGTGAGGAACACCGCCTCTTTGGTGCGTTTCCAGTTGAGCGTCCGGGCCTGGAACGCCAGCAAGAAAGCGCCGGCGGCACCGACCGCGGCGGACTCGGTGGCCGTCGTGATGCCGAACAGAATGACTGCGAGCACGACTACGGTCAGGATTCCGAGCGGCATGACCGACGAAGCCAGCAGCTTCACCACCTGCAGCCGCTCAGCATTCATATTCCTGTAGTAGCGCACGAGGACCGCCGCCGCGATGACAGCAATGATCCCGAACGTCAGGTAGAAGCTGGTTGACGGCCCGTTTATCACCGCCGGGCCGGCATCCGCTGCGGGTCCGCCGAGCTCTTCCAGCCCTTCCGGCACTTCCGCCTCCGCCGAGGCCTGCGGGTGGATGACGACATACCACCAGACGAGAGCCAGGGTGAATGCCGTCAGCGACAAAGGCACTAGCGCGGCGAAGGTATTCTTGACCAGCTTCCAATAGGTGAGCCGTCCCTCGTCCGTCTCGATCGCCATCGCCTTTGATGGTGAGACCAATGCACGGAGAAGCCCGACGAGCATGTTGTTTGAATAGAGTCCCTGAAAGCGTCTCATCCAGGCGGCCACCGGAACTCTCGTCTGTTCCTCGGGCAAGGCGGGCGCGATCTTCGGATTGATCATCGCCCAGGCGAGAACGTAGACGAGATAGAGAAACGCCAGGAAGAAGCCGGGAAACATGGTGGCGGCATAGAGTTTGACCACCGATTGTCCCGCAACGGCGGCGTAGACGATGATCATCACCGATGGCGGGATCAGAATGCCCAGCGTGCCACCGGCAGTGATCACCCCGGAAGCAAGCTTGACGTCATAGCCGGCGCGCAGCATCGGGCTCATTGCGATGACGCCCATCAGCACCACCACGGCGCCTACGAGGCCGCTGGCGATGCCCCAGAAGGTGCAGATAATCAGCGTCGCTACGGCAAGCGAGGCGGGCACGCGCCGGAACGAAAGCTGGATGCTGTAGAACATCTTGTCGACCAGCGCGCCGCGCTCCATCACGTAGCCCATCAGCACGAAGAGCGGGATCGAGACCAGGACGTCGTTGGTCATCGCACCATAGGTGCGCTGAACCATCAGGTCGAAGACGCGATTGTCGATCCAATGTTCGGCGGGATTGTAGAACGCGTAGAAGCCGAAGACCATGCCGAGCCCCATCAGCGTGAAGGCTGTCGGGAAGCCCATCACGATAACGACCACGATGAGAGCTAGCATCGTCAGTCCGAGGAACGGATCGCTCACGTTTCGATATCTCCACCCAGTCCCCGCTGCCTGGCGGCCCTGTCGATATCCTGGGCGCGCTCGATCGCGGCCTCGCGGGTCTCGGCATCTATGTGCTCGCTATGGGCAAGTTGCTCGGCGACGACGTCGATCTCCTCCACATCCTTGAGCCGGGCTGGCCATTCGCCGGTCCTCAGGCAGACGACGCAGCGCGCGATCTCGGCGAGCCCCTGCAGCATCACGAGCGCGCCCGCTATCGGAATGATGGTCTTGAAGTAGTAGATCGGCGGGCCTTCGGCGGTAACGGTCGAATGCTCGCCGATCCGCCAGGACAGCGCCGCATAGTCATAACCGGCATAGATGAGCGCCGCGACGCCCGGCAGGAAGAAGAGGATATAAAGGATCAGGTCGAGCGTCGCCTGTATTCGGGGCCTGAGCGAGCTGTACAGAAAGTCGCCCCGTACATGGGCGTTTTGCGCTAGCGCATAGGCTCCGGCGAGCATGAACAGGGTGCCGTAAAGCATGTTGGTGGCGTCGAATATCCACGCCGTCGGCATGTTCATGATGTAGCGCTTGAAGACTTCGACGCAGACGAGCGTCATCAGCCCGATAATCAGCCAGGCCGCGGCTTTGCCGACCCATACGCTGATCGCATCGACCCTGATGAGAAACTGCTGAACCTCCACGGCTGCCCCCGAGATAGCCGACTATCTTCGTCAGAGCATCATCGCTGACCGGCGATGACGTTATAGTTCCTTCGCAACGCCGTCGCGGCCGAAGTAATGATCGAAGGCTAACCGGCGGTTGACAAGGGTATCCTGTTCCCATCGTGTGGCCCGTTCCGCAAAGGCGATCTGGGACTCGATGACTTCCTTGAACAGCGGGTTTTCCGCCGCCTTCTTCTTCACGACCTCGTCGTAGACTTCCAGCTGCCTTTTGAGGATCGCTTCCGGCGTCTTGTAGAACTTGACCTTGTCGACCGTTTGCATCTCCGCGTAGTCTTTCGAATAGCGGTCGATCGCTTTCCAGGCCATATCCTGGGAAGCTGCCTCCGAGGCGTTGGAGATGATCGCCTTCATCTGGTCAGGCAACGCATCGTATTTCGCCTTGTTGAACAGCACCTCGAACTGCTCGGCATTCTGGTGAAAGCTTTGCAGCATGCAGATCTTGGAAACGTCCGGGAAACCGAGAGCCCGGTCGGACGAGGCGTTGTTGAACTCGGCTGCATCAAGCAGCCCGCGGTCCAATGCGGCGACGATCTCGCCACCCGGCAGCGCATTGACTGCGGCACCGAGACCGGTGAACACATCAATGGAAATGCCGACAGTGCGGAATTTCAACCCTTGGAGATCCTCCACCTTGGCCACCGGCTTCTTGAACCAGCCAAGCGGCTGTGTCGGCATCGGGCCGTAGAGGAACGAAACGACATTGGCTCCGATCGATTGATAGAGCTTTTGGAGAAGGTCCCTGCCGCCGCCGTATTTGTGCCAGGCGAGCAGCATGTTGGCATCCATGGCAAAGCCCGGACCCGAGCCCCATAGCGCCAGCGCCGCCTGCTTGCCGTAATGGTAAGCGACGACGCCGTGCCCGCCGTCGAGTGTCCCTTGGGAGACAGCGTCGAGCAGGCCGAAAGCGGGCACCACGGCGCCCGCCGGCAGCACCTCTATCTTGAGATCGCCGCCGGTCATGTCAGTGACCTTTTTTGCGAAATCAAGCGCGAATTCGTGAAAGATATCCTTGGATGGCCAGGTGCTCTGCCAGCGCATGCTGACCGCCCCCTGCGCTTTGACGACGCTGGGTGCCGCGATCATCGCCGCACCGGCCATGGCTGCGCCGCTCAGAAACCTGCGACGCGACGTTCTTCCCCTGATCTGGGTTCTGGATTTCATTTCTTCCTCCCAAAAGCATGAGCCTTTTTCGCCCTATGCCGTTTCTTCTTTTATCCCGCTCCCAACATTGTGTTTTAGCTTAAGATAATACTCCTCACCGGGCACCAAGCAAAGGTTGTCAATATGTTAGAATTTGACGGTGCGGCGGCGTTCGTCCCCGCGGCTGGCCTCAGTCCGCTTTGCGACGATAAGGCTCAGTCATCGCACACACTGTAAATAAGTTATTCATTATATAAAATAACGATTATTGATTATTAACCGTATCAAAAGAGGACTGTTACTTTTAACACCTCATTTGTACTTGCTCCGTAACGTCTCGCTTAACCAAAGCGAGGATAATTATGCGCGGTGCCAATGCCAGTTTGACGCGATTCTCCGGAAAAGACTTTACACGACGCATTGTATTTCCCATGGCGGGCGTCCTGCTCGTGGCAATCACGGTCGTTATCGCGTTTGTCGTGGTTTCTGCACGCCAGCAAAACAACTTCGAAGTCGAAGCGTCGACGAAACTCGCAACCACCGCGCTCCAGGTGAAGGCGCGAGAGGTTGGCCGCAATCTCCGCGATTACGCGGTCTGGGAAAACACATACAAGCACCTTCACGAAAACGTCGATCTCAAGTGGGCGGCCAAGGTTGGAAACATCGGCGCCAATATCTATGAAAGCCTCGGCTATGAGATGGCATTCGTAGTGAGCCCTGGCGGCGAGACCGTGTACGCTCTCGTCGATGGCGTGCCACAGCCGGTGGATGCGTTCAAGCTCATGCCCCGCGGCCTTCGCGACCTCCTTCACGTTGCGTCCATTCAGACCGATCCGACGACGAGCCTCATCAAGGCGGGCGATGAGATTTTCATCGTAGCCGCCAGCGCCTTGCTTCCCCAGTCAATTGACCGCAAGACCGTCAAATCCAAAGATCTGACCATGCTGGTCTTCGCCAAGCGTCTCGACCAGAAGTTCCTTGATCGTATGAGCAAGGATTATCTCCTGTCAGGGCTGACGATTTCTCTGCAAAAGCCGGAGAGCGCCGAGGCGTCCATTCCGCTGCTGTCGCAAGATCGGGTCTATCTTGGCTCTATCATGTGGTCGCCGGAAAAGCCGGGATATCAGCTCCTGCGCTTTATCTTGCCGCCGCTCGGCATCGCTCTCGTTATTTTAGCGGCATTTGCCGTGCTGGTCGTACGCAATGCCGGCCGCTCCACCAAGGCGCTTGAAGAATCTGCCAAAACCGTCGAAGCTTACGCTCAAACGCTCAAGGAAAGCGAAGCACGCTTCAAGGACGTGGCGGAAGCCTCCTCGGACTGGATCTGGGAGAGCGACCAGACGCTGCGGCTCGTCTATTTCTCCGCCCGGTTTACCGAGGTGACTGGCCTTTCCGCTGCGAGCGTCCTCGGCAAGACATTCAAACAGTTCTTCTCGAGCGATGCCGATTCCGATGGATGGATAAGGCTTATCGAGGAAACCGATGACCACACGTCTTTCCGTGACCTGCGCTGCTGCTACCGCGACGCCGCTGGCCATACACGGGTTTGCCGGCTGGCGGGCCGTACTATTCTCGGGCCGAGCGGCGAGTTCCTTGGATTCCGCGGGACCGCCACCGACATCACCGAGGAGGTCGAGGCGCAGGACCGCGCAACGCATCTTGCGCATCACGACGCGCTCACCGGCCTTCCCAACCGGGTGCTGTTCCGCGAGCGGTTGAACCTTGCACTGGTTGCCAATACCGAACAGACGTCCCGGATTTCGATCATCTGCCTGGATCTCGATCACTTCAAGGAAGTGAACGACACGCTTGGCCACGGTGCCGGTGACCTCCTCCTGCAACAGCTCTCGAGCCGTCTCATGGGTTGCGTCCGCATGCATGATACCGTCGCTCGGCTTGGAGGTGACGAGTTCGCAATCATCCAGGTTGGCGTCAATCAGCCGCTGGAAGCCGAAGAGCTCAGCCGAAAGCTGATCGAGGTCGTGCGCGCACCGTTTACGATCGAAGGTCAGGATCTGCATATCGGCGTCAGCATCGGTATCGCTATTGCCGATGCCACCGACGGCGATCCCGAACGTCTTCTCAAGAACGCCGACATCGCCCTCTACCGGGCCAAGCAGGGTGGCCGCGCGACCTACAGGATATTCGAAGCCCAGATGGATGCCGAGCTGCAAGCGCGCAAGACATTGGAATACGACCTGCGCCAGGCGGTTCTGAAGAACGAACTCGAGGTGCACTACCAGCCGCTGATCGACCTCGGAAAGCGCAATGTGGCTGCGGTCGAAGCGCTGGTACGCTGGCGTCACCCTGCACGGGGCCTCGTCTCTCCGGCCGAATTCATTCCGCTCGCCGAAGAAACCGGGCTCATCGTTTCAATTGGCGAGTGGGTACTGGAGACGGCCTGCCGCCAGGCGCTCGAATGGGACGAGATGCGCGTCGCCGTCAACCTGTCTCCCGTGCAGTTCCGCAACAGGGAACTCGTTGAAACCGTCCGTCAAGTGCTTGAGAGAACTGGTCTCGAGCCGGGCCGGCTAGAGCTGGAAATCACCGAGAGCGTCCTGATCAACGACACCACGGCTGCCCTTGATATCCTGAACGGACTGAAAGCGCTCGGGGTCAAGATTGCGATGGACGATTTCGGCACGGGGTATTCCTCGCTCGGCTATCTGAACTCGTTCCCGTTCGACAAGATCAAGATCGACAAATCGTTCATCGGCGACATGAGCGGCAAAGATAAATCCGGTGCGATCGTAAAGTCGGTCATCAGCCTCGGCCAGAGCCTGAACATGATTACGACTGCGGAGGGCGTCGAGACTTCGGAGCAGGTGGCGTTCCTCAGAGCGGAAGGCTGTGACCAGCTTCAAGGTTATTTCTTCAGTAAACCGGTCACTGCAACAGAGCTTGCGGCCTTCATTGAACGGTGGAGTTCCGAAAAGACGATCGATGAGATCGCCGCCTAAGACGCAAGAAGACAAATGATCAAACGACGGCTGCTCACGAGCAGCCGTTGCCTCGGCTGCGATGCCGCTCCAAACCCCACCCGAGGCGTTACCGATCTGCCGATTCGCGTCACTGAGGTCGGTGTGTCGACCTTCAGAGCGGAGGAAGTTCAGCTGTGGGGCTAAAGCGAACGCCGCCGCCGCGGCGAACGAGCATGAACCTATTGCACCGTGAGATGAACCGGAAGCACTCGCGTCATGTCGGGCCAGATGCCGAACCTATGCCGCAGTCTCCAAACCGCCTGTTCCAGCGCGAGGACAACGGCGGTCATGCTTTCGATCTCGCCGTGAAGATCGAGTGACTCGCCCTCCTCAAGCAGGCCGCTCGCGATCAGCCAGTGCGCATTTACGATCAACTGTTCGGCTCGCTGCAGGATCGCTAGACTTCCGGCGATAACGTCAAACATGCAAGTTCCCTTACTGTCTCTCGCGTTCTCTTGGAGAGAACGCCTATACTGACCATAGCAATTAGGATCCCGATCTGACTATCGGCCCATGGGAAGGAACGGATACCGACGAGGAAGGGATAACCTATACGCGGGTCTATGTGCCTTTGGGCGAATCAAAGGTCGGACGACGCGACGGAGGACGTTACGACCACGTCAGGCCGGGGTGCTGGAAGCCGAACCGAGCTGTATTCGATCTTTGCAAGGATCAGCGGGGGGTCGGGTTCGGCGGGAGGCAGAAGCCCGCCTTGCGGCCAGACACGCCGTAATTCCTCTTTGGTCATCGCCGCGACGTTCACGTCGATATCGGTCAAGGTGCCCGGCACGCGATACGGACAACGCCGCTGTGAACAATTGCTCGCAGACGAAAACTGCCAGAGAAAATAGTTTGGCCAGCTTCCAAAAGGGAAGACTTTGCGGATATCAGGCTTGTATCGGGCGTACCACAGCGGCAGCCTCGCAAGGACGCCGTAGTCCCGGCGATATGCGGCGATATAGCGTGCGGTGTCATGGTTGGTGTAGAGGATCGGATAGCGCCCCGTTCTCGCCCGGATGTGGCCGACGAAGATCTGCGCGTCCTCAAGCGACATGAACTGATTGGCATCAAGTCCCTCGATATCGAGGATCATCAGGTCGTTCGGCCCCGGGGTCGCATATTCGAGGAAGTGGTTCGCCTGATCGATTGGATTGCCCGGCCTCCCAAGATGGTAGGCGCCCCAGAGCAGGCCGTTTTGGCGGGCAATCATACGACGGCTGTTATAAAGTTCGCGACTCACCGCGTATTTGCGCCACATCGTCTTGCAGTGCGCGAAGGTGTCGCCACCGTGCTCCCCCGCGCAGCTGAAACTCTCCGGCAATCCGTCCGACGCCTTCGAGATAAACGCCGCGATCCGATCGTCCTTGAGCAGTGCCTGCCAATCGACGGCGTTCAGTTCGTAGGCATCGACGACTAACGCATTGGCGGGGTTGTTCC
>NZ_JBNDHT010000148.1:0-15957 GCF_056755115.1 Rhizobium sp. SVR5-2C
GCGGCCTGGCACTTCTGGTCCCGCTTGCGGTGACGTCCAACAATTTCTCGATTCGCCGCCTCGGCCAGAACTGGATCAGGCTGCACCGCCTCGTCTACATCGTGGCAGCCTGCGGCGCGCTGCACTTTTCGCTGTCCACCAAGGTCTTCGGCCTCGAGCAATCGATCTATATCGTCCTGCTGATCCTCATGATCCTCTATCGGTCCTACCGGCCGATCGCGCGCAGTAAGAAGAAACAAAGTCAGGGGCGCACGCGCGGCCGGACGGAAGCTAAACCAGTACGGATATAAGCCGCAGGAGCGAAACGCCGCCAAGCGCCGCACATCCGATCGAGCAAACAATGAAGATAACTGCTGTCCAGCGGCAAATGTCGCCGATGGCATTAGCGATCTTGCTTCGCTTTGTGTGGCGGACGTATGGGCTCTCATAGTGATGCGTGAAATTGGAGTTCGCGTCGAAATAAGCCAACTGACTGAAATACGCCAACCCCGGGGCGACAACCGTGAGAAGCAACGCCGCTAAGAGCCATGTCAGTACGTTGGAAAACTGCTGATTTGCTCCAGCGCTGGCGGAAATCAATTGATGATTTGCGCTGTAGAAGGCGAGAGCAGCAGCTAGTCCGCCAGCAGAAACAAATGCAGGCGCTTTCATTGCTGCCAAAGCGAATGCTTGAACCTGACCGTTATGCGCTTCTGCTCCTTTACGCGCAAAGTCATGTGCCCTCTCGGCTGTCTTAATTCGAAGATCAAATTCCTTTTCAGTCTCTTGCATACGCGCACCCAATTATGACCTAGCTATAATCACAACGTTATACCAGTTACAGCTGTAGAAAATAATATATGCAACGCAAGTTTTAGGGCGGCGCTAGCATCTTTCACAAACAAAAACAGCCGGGCTTTGCAGCCCGGCTGTTTTGCTTCCGGCGAACCGGATGATTGATTAAGCGGCTGCGGCCTGCTCTTCGGCGGCGACGCGGGCCTTGTCGGCTGCGCCCTTCGCGTAGGTGTCGCGGTCAACGAATTCGATGACGGCGAGAGCGGCGTTGTCGCCCTGGCGGAAGCCGGCCTTCATGATACGCAGGTAGCCGCCGTTGCGGGTTGCGTAACGCGAAGCGATCGTGTCGAAAAGCTTCGAAACGACTGCGGCGTCCTTGATCTGCGAGATCGCCTGGCGGCGAGCGTGCAGGTCGCCGCGCTTGCCGAGGGTGACGAGCTTCTCAACGATCGGACGGATTTCCTTTGCCTTCGGCAGGGTCGTCACGATCTGCTCATGGGTGATGAGCGAAGCCGCCATGTTGGCGAACATCGCCTTGCGGTGGCTTGCGGTTCTATTCAGCTTGCGGCCGGCTTTACCGTGGCGCATGGCTATTCTCCTTCACTTGCAGGCATTCGCCTGCCGTTTGAATGTTTAGTACTGGTCTTCGTACCGCTTGGCGAGATCTTCGATGTTCTCGGGCGGCCATGCCGGCACTTCCATCCCGAGGTGCAGGCCCATGGAAGCGAGAACTTCCTTGATTTCGTTCAGCGACTTGCGACCAAAATTCGGCGTGCGGAGCATTTCTGCTTCGGTCTTCTGAATGAGGTCGCCGATGTAGACGATGTTGTCGTTCTTCAGGCAGTTTGCCGAGCGAACCGACAGTTCGAGTTCGTCTACCTTCTTCAGGAGCGCCGGGTTGAAAGCAAGTTCGGTGACTGCTTCTTCTTCGGCTTCCTTCTGCGGCTCGTCGAAGTTGACGAAGACGCCAAGCTGGTCCTGCAGGATGCGAGCCGCAAACGCGACGGCATCTTCGCCGGAAACCGAGCCATCGGTTTCGATGGTCATCGACAGCTTGTCGTAGTCGAGAACCTGTCCTTCGCGGGTGTTTTCAACCTTGTAGGACACCTTCTTGACCGGCGAATAGAGGCTGTCGACCGGGATAAGGCCGATCGGAGCATCTTCCGCACGATTGCGTTCGGCCGGAACGTAGCCCTTGCCGTTGTTGACCGTGAATTCCATGCGGATTTCGGCGCCCTCATCGAGCGTGCAGATGACATGCTCGGGGTTGAGGATTTCGATATCGCCGACCGTCTGGATGTCGCCAGCCGTCACAACGCCCGGGCCCTGCTTGCGGACGACCATGCGCTTTGCGTCATCGCCATCCATCTTGATGGCGATTTCCTTGATGTTGAGCACGATGTCCGTGACGTCTTCGCGGACGCCCGGAATCGAGGAGAACTCGTGCAGTACGCCGTCGATCTGCACGGCCGTAACAGCAGCACCGCGCAGCGACGAGAGCAGAACGCGACGAAGCGCGTTCCCGAGGGTCAGGCCGAAACCGCGCTCCAGCGGCTCTGCAACGAGCGTCGCCTTGGTGCGCGAGTTGGAAGAGAACTCGACCTTGTTCGGCTTGATCAATTCCTGCCAGTTTTTCTGAATCATTGTTTTGCCTTCCGTTCGTTGCCACCATCCAATCGTGGCAACCGAGCTTGAGAAGCACCGGGAGCGAAAAACCGCTCACCGGTGTTGTGATTGGCGATGATCAGACGCGGCGCTTCTTGCGCGGGCGGCAGCCATTGTGCGGGATCGGCGTCACGTCGCGGATAGACGTGATCATGAAACCAGCAGCCTGGAGCGCGCGCAGAGCGGATTCACGACCGGAACCCGGACCGCAAACTTCGACTTCCAGCGACTTCATGCCATGTTCCTGCGCCTTCTTGGCAGCATCTTCAGCAGCGATCTGGGCAGCAAACGGGGTCGACTTGCGCGAACCCTTGAAGCCCTTGGCACCAGCCGACGACCAGGCGATTGCGTTGCCCTGTGCGTCGGTGATGGTGATCATCGTGTTGTTGAAGGTCGAGTTGACGTGCGCCACACCCGATGAAATGTTTTTACGTTCGCGACGGCGAACGCGGACGGCTTCCTTGGCCATTGTATCCCTTTCTTGGATATCCTCACCGCCGTAATGCCAGCGGCTACACCGGAACGGCACCCCTTAGGGCGCCGCTCCAAACTCAAAAGAGGCCGGCGGACCGCCAGCCTCCCCTTCCCGGTTTCCCGGAAATTACTTCTTCTTACCAGCGATCGCCTTTGCCGGACCCTTGCGGGTGCGGGCATTGGTGTGCGTACGCTGACCGCGAACCGGCAGGCCGCGACGATGGCGCAGGCCGCGGTAGGAGCCAAGGTCCATCAGACGCTTGATGTTCATCGAGGTTTCGCGACGAAGGTCACCCTCGACCTGATAGTCACGGTCAATGGTTTCGCGGATCTGAAGAACTTCAGCGTCCGTGAGCTGGTGCACGCGGCGATCAGCCGGGATACCGACTTTCTCGACGATTTCCTGTGCGAATTTCGAACCGATCCCGTGAATGTAGGTCAGCGCGATAACGACGCGCTTCGCAGTCGGGATGTTGACGCCAGCGATACGTGCCACGCCTATTCTCCTTGAGTTCCAGTTGCCATCCGGCAAGAGGGCTTCGTTACGCCGCCCTCCGAAGGGCCGCTCGTTCAAATTTGGGTTCGTAACATGTCAAAACGACCGAACCCGGACTTCCTTTGGGAAATCCGCGCCGATCGCATCGAATGTCGCGAGTTGGCGCGGTGTTTAGCGGAATCAGTGCCGAAAGGCAACCGGTCCCGCCAAGTTTATTTTCAAAGCCTTACAGCTTCGAAAGAATGGCCTCGACCTGTTGAGTGACGTGGTCCATGTCGGCCATGCCATCCACGCTCCTGAGCTTCCCCTTGGCGTGATAATAGCCAATCAACGGCGACGTCTCTTTATAGTAGACCTGAAGCCGCGCCGTCATTGTTTCAGGATTATCGTCCGGGCGGCGCTTGAAATGCGTCGAACCGCACTTGTCGCACACACCTTCCTGCACCGGACGCTTGTCGGTGTCATGGTAAACGCTGCCGCACTGGGCGCAGGAATAGCGCCCCGCAACGCGGCGCACCAGTTCGGCGTCATCAACCTTCAGCTCGATGACGACCGACAGATCGAGCCCCTTGGCGCGAAGCATCTCCTCGGTGGCATCCGCCTGGACAAGCGTCCGCGGAAAACCGTCGAGAATGAAGCCGTTTTCACAATCGGGCTGATCGATACGTTCGGAAACGATGGCGTTGACGATCTCATCGGAGACAAGCTTGCCGGCGTCCATGACAGCCTTTGCCCGCTTGCCGACCTCCGTGCCAGCCTGGACGGCAGCACGGAGCATGTCGCCCGTGGAAAGTTGCGGAATGCCGTACTTCTCCACGATCCTCTGGGCCTGGGTCCCCTTGCCCGCACCCGGCGGCCCCAAAAGTATAAGTCTCATCGCCCCCTCTTACCTCCGCGCAACTTCGATTTCTTGATCAGGCCTTCGTACTGCTGTGCTATCAGGTGGCCCTGAATCTGTGCCACCGTATCAAGAGTTACGCTAACCACGATCAAAAGCGAAGTGCCACCAAGGGATAATGGGATGCCAGTTTGCGACACCAGTATCTCGGGCAGGATGCAGACGAAGACGAGATAGATCGCGCCGATGACCGTGATTCGGGTCAGGACGTAATCGATATATTCGGCGGTGCGCTCACCCGGACGGATGCCCGGAATGAAGCCGCCATGTTTTTTCAGGTTATCGGCCGTGTCCTTCGGATTGAAGACGATGGCCGTGTAGAAGAAGGCGAAGAAGGCAATCAGTCCGGCGTACAGCAGCATGTAGAGCGGCTGCCCGTGGCCCAGCGCTGCGACGATCGCCGTCGCCCAGGACGGCATGGCCGCCGTATTGGCAAAGCCTGCGAGAGTTGCCGGCAGAAGCAGCAGCGACGAGGCAAAGATCGCCGGGATAACGCCAGAGGTGTTGAGCTTCAGCGGCAGGTGCGAGGTATCACCCTGGAACATGCGGTTGCCGACCTGACGCTTCGGATACTGGATCAGCAGGCGGCGCTGGGCGCGTTCGACGAAGACGATGACGCCAATAACGCCGATTGCGATCACGATGACGGCAAGAATGAGCGTCGTCGAAAGTGCACCGGTGCGGCCGAGTTCCAGCGTACCGCCCACAGCCTGCGGAAGGCCGGCGGCGATGCCGGCGAAGATGATCAGCGAAATTCCGTTGCCGATGCCGCGCGAGGTGATCTGCTCGCCAAGCCACATCAGGAACATCGTGCCGCCGAGCAGCGTGATAACGGTGGAAATACGGAAGAACCAGCCTGGATCGACCACCAGACCGTTGCCGCTTTCGAGGCCGACTGCGATGCCGTAGGCCTGAAGCGCGCCGAGCAGCACGGTGCCGTAACGGGTGTACTGGTTGATGACCTTGCGGCCCTGCTCGCCTTCCTTCTTCAGGTTCTCGAGCGCAGGCACGACCGACGTCATCAACTGTACGATGATCGAGGCAGAGATATAAGGCATGATGCCGAGCGCGAAAATCGCCATGCGCTGGACGGCGCCGCCCGAGAACATGTTGAAGAGACCGAGAATGCCGCCCGCCTGGCCGCGGAAGGCCTGGGCATAGGCTTCGGGGTGCAGGCCCGGAAGCGGAATGTGCGTACCAAGACGATAGACGAGGAGAGCTGCCAGCGTGAACCACAGGCGCTTCTTGAGATCCTCAGCCTTGGCGAAGGTCGAAAAATTAAGATTGGAGGCCAACTGTTCCGCTGCAGATGCCATGCGATTCTCCGCGCTACCCATTCGGGGCGCCTCGAACGAGAGCCGGCCCCAGAATCAGTACTCTAATTATTCACAACCGGGCTTCGGACGGATTGCGGGCGCAATCAATGCCTCACCCTTGATTTCATCGAAACCGGTACGCTGCGGGGTGCAACGATACAGGTTTTTGTGAGGCCCACATATGGGAGCAAAATCGCCCGGTGTGAAGCACCCCGGGCGACATATCATAAGATTATTATTCTGCCGTTGCGACAGAAAGAAGCGTGATCGAACCGCCGGCCTTTTCGATCTTCTCGACGGCGGGCTTGGAAGCGCCTGCGACCTCGAGCTTGATCTTTGCCTTCAGCTCGCCGTCAGCGAGAACGCGAACGCCGTCCTTGGCGCGGCGGATGACGCCGGCTGCCTTGAGAGCAGCGGCATCGACAGTCGCCTTGCCATCGAGCTTGCCGGCGTCGATCGCAGCCTGGATGCGTGCGAGCGAAACGACGACGAAGTCGGCCTTGAAGATGTTCGTGAAGCCGCGCTTCGGCAGACGGCGGTAGATTGGCATCTGGCCGCCTTCGAAACCGTTGATGGCGACGCCGGAACGGGACTTCTGACCCTTGACACCGCGACCACCGGTCTTGCCCGAGCCCGAACCGATACCGCGGCCGAGGCGCTTGCGGCTGTGGGTCGAACCTTCGTTGTCCTTGATTTCATTCAGTTTCATGTGCGTTCCCTCCGGCTTACTTCTCGTCGACGACGCGAACGAGATGCTGGACAGCACGGATCATGCCACGAACAGCCGGGGTATCTTCCAGCGTGCGGCGACGGTGCATCTTGTTGAGGCCCAGACCGATCAGCGTGCGCTGCTGTACGTCCGGACGGCGAATCGGGCTGCCGATCTGCTCGACGGTAACCGTCTTCGCTTCGGTCTTCTTGGTAGCCTTGGCCATGGGTCAGACTCCTCTTATTCTTCAGAGGCGTTGCCGGAGGCGGCACGGCGAGCCTGAAGCGTAGCATACTTGATGCCGCGCTGAGCTGCGATGTCCTTCGGGTGAACCTGGTGCTTCAGAGCGTCGAAGGTGGCGCGAACCATGTTGTATGGGTTCGAGGAACCGGTCGACTTGGCGACAACGTCGTGAACGCCGAGCGTTTCGAAAACGGCACGCATCGGACCACCGGCGATGATACCGGTACCGACCTTAGCAGAGCGCAGCAGAACCTTGCCGGCGCCGTGACGGCCGTGGACGTCGTGATGCAGGGTACGGCCTTCGCGCAGCGGCACGAAGATGAGCTCGCGCTTTGCGGCTTCCGTTGCCTTGCGGATGGCTTCCGGCACTTCGCGTGCCTTGCCGTGACCGAAGCCTACGCGGCCCTTCTGGTCACCGACGACGACGAGAGCGGCAAAACCGAAACGGCGGCCACCCTTGACGACCTTGGCGACGCGGTTGATCGCGACCAGCTTGTCGACGAATTCGCTATCGCGCTCTTCGCGGCTCTGGCGGTCATCCCGCGGGCCTCTTCTTTCCTGTGCCATTGTCCTTTTCCTTTTTCTTTTCCGGGTGCAACGGGCAAACAAAGCGAGGACCGCAGCGGCCTCCCATTAGGGAGCGTATGCGGTCCGGTGAGATCCGGCCGGCGCTCGAAAGCGTCCGGCCGGAAACTTGATCAGAAGGACAGACCGCCTTCGCGGGCTGCGTCTGCCAGGGCCTTGATACGGCCGTGGTAGATGAAGGCGCCACGGTCGAATACGACCTCGCTGACGCCTGCCTTCGTTGCGCGCTCTGCAACGAGCTTGCCGACGAGGGCAGCTGCTGCTGTATCAGCACCGGTCTTCAGAGAACCGCGCAGATCCTTATCGAGAGTCGAGGCAGACGCGAGCGTCTTGCCTGCAACATCGTCGATGACCTGAACGTAGATGTTCTTCGAGGAGCGATGAACCGACAGGCGCGGACGGCCATTGGCCACCGACTTGAGTTGACGGCGCACGCGGTTGGCACGACGTGCAAGTGCTTCTTTCCTGCTAGCCATTTCGCGTGATCCTTACTTCTTCTTGCCTTCTTTGCGGACAATCCGCTCTTCGGCATACTTGACGCCCTTGCCCTTGTAAGGCTCAGGACCGCGGTATTCGCGGATTTCAGCGGCAACCTGGCCGACCTGCTGCTTGTTGATGCCGGTGACGACGATTTCCGTCGGCTTCGGCACAGCGATCGTGATGCCCTGCGGCGGCTCATAAACAACGTCATGGCTGAAGCCGAGTGCCAGCTGCAGGTTCTTGCCCTGAAGCGACGCGCGGTAACCGACGCCGTTGATTTCGAGCTTGCGCTCAAAGCCGTCCTTGACGCCCTTGAAGATGTTCTCGATCATCGTGCGGGACATGCCCCACTTTGCACGAGCATCCTTCGTCTGGCTGAGCGGCGTTACGACGACCGCGTTGTTTTCGAGCTTTACGCCGACTTCGTCATTCGCGACGAAGAACAGCTCGCCCTTCGGGCCCTTTGCAGTAACCTTCTGGCCATCGACCGTAGCCGTGATCCCAGCAGGCACCTGAACGGGCTTTTTACCGATACGAGACATGTTTCAATCCTGTCTGTTCGCTATGGAGATCTCTGCGCGATCTTAGAAGACCGAGCAAAGAACCTCGCCACCAACGTTCTGTTCGCGAGCCTGGTGATCGGCCATCACGCCCTTCGGGGTAGAAAGGATGGTGATGCCGAGGCCGTTCGCGACCTGCGGAATGGACTTGACCGAGACATAAACCCGGCGGCCCGGCTTGGACACACGGCCGATCTCACGGATCACCGATGCGCCTTCGTAGTACTTCAGCTCGATGCTGAGCTCCGACTTGCCATTGCCGAAATCGACAACGGAATAGCCACGGATGTAGCCTTCGGACTGCAGGACATCGAGAACGCGTGCACGGAGCTTCGAAGCAGGCGTCGAGACCGACGACTTGCGGCGAGAAGCGCCGTTGCGGATGCGAGTGAGCATATCGCCCAACGGATCAGTCATTGTCATCTAACCTGCTCCTTACCAGCTCGACTTGACGATGCCCGGCACCTTGCCGAGATTGCCGAGTTCACGCAGCGCGATACGCGACATGCGCAGTTTGCGGTAGTATGCGCGCGGACGGCCCGATACTTCGCAACGGTTGCGAATGCGGGTCTTGGATCCATCGCGCGGCAGGGATGCCAGCTTGATCGAGGCCTTGAACCGCTCTTCGATCGGAAGAGCCTGGTTCATGATGATCGCCTTCAGAGCTGCGCGCTTGGCAGCCTGGTTTGCGACCGTATTACGGCGGCGCTTGTTCTTTTCAACTGCGCTTGTCTTCGCCATGTGCGGTTCCTTTTCTACGCTCGTCGTTACGGTTACTGACGGAACGGGAAGTTGAACTCTGTCAGCAGAGCCCGTGCTTCGTCGTCCTTCGTTGCCGTCGTGCAAACGATGATGTCCATGCCCCACATCTGATCAACCTTGTCGTAGTTGATCTCAGGGAACACAATGTGCTCCTTGATGCCCATGGCGAAGTTGCCACGGCCGTCAAAGCTTTTCGGGTTCAGGCCGCGGAAGTCGCGAACGCGCGGGAGTGCGATGTTCACGAGGCGGTCCAGGAACTCGTACATGCGAGCGCCGCGCAGGGTGACCTTTGCGCCGATCGGCATCTGCTCGCGGACCTTGAAGCCAGCGATGGAGTTGCGTGCACGGGTGATGACCGGCTTCTGGCCAGCGATAGCGGCCAGGTCGGCTGCAGCGACGGTCGGCTTCTTCGAATCAGCCGTCGCTTCACCAACACCCATGTTGATTACGATCTTGTCGAGCTTCGGGATCATCATCTCGTTGGCGTAGGAGAACTTCTCCTGCATAGCCTTACGGATACGCTCGACATATTCCTTCTTGAGCCGCGGCTCGTACTTTGCCTCAGCCATCAGATCACCTCACCGGAACGCTTGGCCACACGGACCTTCTTGCCGTCAACAACCTTGAAACCGACGCGGGTCGGCTTGCCGTCCTTATCGACGATCGCAACGTTGGAGAGGTGAACCGAGGCTTCCTTGCTGATGATGCCGGCTTCCTGGCTCTGCGTCTGGCGCTGATGGCGCTTTACGACGTTGATGCCGCGGACAACCGCACGATCTTCCTTAGGCAGAACCTGGAGGACTTCGCCGGTACGGCCCTTGTCCTTGCCTGCGAGCATGACGACTTTGTCGCCCTTACGAATCTTCTGCATCGTTCCCGCTCCTTACAGTACTTCGGGAGCCAGCGAGATGATCTTCATGTGGTTCTTGGCGCGAAGTTCGCGCGGAACCGGTCCGAAGATACGGGTGCCGATCGGCTCTTTCTTGTTGTCGATGAGGACTGCTGCATTGGTGTCGAAGCGAATGATGCTGCCATCAACGCGACGGATTTCCTTGGCGGTACGAACGACCACCGCCTTCATCACGTCACCCTTCTTCACGCGGCCGCGCGGGATCGCTTCCTTGATCGAAACGACAATAACGTCGCCGATCGAGGCATACTTGCGCTTCGAGCCGCCCAGCACCTTGATGCACATGACACGACGCGCGCCGGAATTATCCGCGACGTCGAGGTTTGTTTGCATCTGAATCATATCAGGTCGCCTTCTTGTTTTACCGGAATGGTTGGGTTTGCACCCCCTACCCCGGCATATGAAAATTGTCAGCCGCCCGAACCCGTCTCACGGACGGGCACAGATGCGGCAATAGCTTGAATAGCGCGGGAAAAATCGTGCCAAGGTGGTTTCCCGACGGGACCTTCCGTGCGCTCAAAGCAAAAGAACGCCCGGCATTCGAGCGTTCCGACGCTGCTTCATACAGAAATCTGTGCGAGACGCAAGGCCTCGCACAAAATTCTCTTACTTGCCCTGGGCGGAAACGACCGTCCAGCGCTTGTCCTTGGAGATCGGTGCGCATTCCTCGATGGAAACGGTATCGCCGATCTTGTACTGGTTGTTTTCGTCGTGGGCCTTGTACTTCTTGGAACGACGAACGGTCTTCTGAAGCAGCGGGTGAGCGAAACGGCGCTCAACGCGAACTACGACAGTCTTCTCGTTCTTGTCGCCAACGACGACGCCCTGCAGAATGCGCTTCGGCATTTTTTTCTTCCTTTACGCCTTTGCTTCTGCCGCCTTCTGGCGGGCAATGGTTTTCACGCGGGCGATGTCCTTGCGAACTTCGTTGATGCGCGAGGACTTTTCGAGCTGGCCGGTCGCCTTCTGGAAGCGCAGGTTGAACTGCTCCTTCTTGAGGTCGGCAAGCTTGTCCTTGAGCTGATCGGCCGTGAGGCCGCGGACTTCTTCGGCTTTCATCTGCCTCTCCTTACTCTGCAATGCGCTGAACGAAGCGCGTCTTGACCGAGAGCTTGGCGGAGCCGAGGCGCAGCGCCTCGCGGGCGATCTCTTCGCTGACGCCGTCGATCTCGAACATCATACGGCCGGGCTTGACCTTGCATGCCCAGTATTCAACGGAGCCCTTACCCTTACCCATGCGGACTTCGGTCGGCTTTGCGGTTACCGGAACATCCGGGAACACGCGGATCCATACACGGCCGGCACGCTTCATGTAGCGCGTGATCGCGCGGCGGGCCGCTTCGATCTCGCGTGCATTGACGCGGTTGGGCTCCTGAGCCTTCAGGCCGAATTCACCGAAGGCGAGGTCGGAACCTCCCTTGGCAACGCCCTTGATGCGGCCCTTGAATTGCTTGCGGTACTTGGTACGCTTTGGCTGCAACATTTTCTTATTCTCCGAACTTCTTTGCCACCAACGCTATCAAGCGTTGTCGCGGCGACGATCGCGGTCGCGGCTTGCCGGACCCTGAGCGTCACCCTCGAGTGCGCGGCGCTCGGAGGCCATCGGATCGTGCTCAAGGATTTCGCCCTTGAAGATCCAGACCTTGATGCCGCAGATGCCGAATGCGGTTTCAGCTTCAGCCGTACCGTAATCGATGTCCGCACGCAGGGTGTGCAGCGGAACGCGGCCTTCGCGGTACCATTCGGTACGAGCGATTTCCGCACCGCCAAGACGGCCCGCGCAGGTGATCTTGATGCCTTCGGCGCCAAGACGCATTGCAGACTGAACAGCGCGCTTCATGGCGCGGCGGAAAGCCACGCGGCGTTCGAGCTGCTGGGCGATCGACTGTGCGACGAGCGTCGCGTCGACTTCCGGCTTGCGCACTTCAACGATGTTGAGGTGCGTTTCGGAGCTCGTCATGTCCGACAGCTTCTTGCGGAGCTTGTCGATGTCTGCACCCTTCTTGCCGATGATCAGACCCGGGCGAGCCGAGTGGATCGTGACGCGGCACTTCTTGTGCGGACGCTCGATGACGACCTTTGCGATACCAGCCTGCTTCAGTTCGCTCATGACGAACTTGCGCATCTTCAGGTCTTCGTGCAGCAGCTGACCATACTCGGCATTGTCCGCGAACCAGCGGCTATCCCAGGTACGGTTGATGCCAAGACGGAAACCGATTGGATTGATTTTCTGACCCATTATGCGGCCTCCTCTTGTGCCTGCACTTCGCGGACAACAATCGTCAGGTGCGCGAACGGCTTCTCGATGCGAGATGCACGGCCGCGGCCACGAGCGTGGAAACGCTTCATGACGATCGACTTGCCAACGTAGGCTTCTGCGACGACCAGCGAGTCAACGTCGAGATCGTGGTTGTTCTCAGCGTTGGCGATCGCGGATTCCAGCGTCTTCTTGACGGCGCCTGCGATGCGCTTGCGGGAGAATTCCAGCTCAGCGAGTGCGCGGTCAACCTTCTTGCCGCGGATGGCCGCAGCAACCAGGTTGAGCTTCTGTGGGCTGACGCGGAGCGTGCGGGCGACTGCTTGCGCCTCGTTGTCCTTCAGCCGGCGTTCGGCTTTTGCCTTGCCCATTGTTACTTCCTCTTTGCCTTCTTGTCCGCACCGTGACCGTAGTAGGTACGGGTCGGAGAGAATTCACCGAACTTGTGGCCGACCATGTCTTCATTGACGCTGACCGGAATATGCTTGCTGCCGTTGTAGACGCCGAAGGTCAGACCCACGAACTGCGGCAGGATCGTGGAGCGACGGCTCCAGATCTTGATTACTTCTGCACGTCCGCCTTCACGAACCTTCTCAGCCTTCTTGAGAAGATAGCCGTCAACGAACGGACCTTTCCATACTGAACGAGCCATTGGAGACTTCCTCTCTTACTTCTTACGCTGATGACGCGAGCGCATGATCATCTTGTCGGTCGACTTGTTCGACCGGGTGCGCTTGCCCTTGGTCGGCTTGCCCCACGGGGTAACCGGATGACGGCCACCCGAGGTGCGGCCTTCACCACCGCCGTGCGGATGGTCGACCGGGTTCATGACGACGCCGCGGTTATGCGGACGCTTGCCGCGCCAAACCGTACGACCGGCCTTGCCGTCGTTGATGTTGGCATGGTCAGGGTTGGAAACGGCGCCGATCGAAGCAAGGCAGGAGCCATGAACGAGGCGCTGTTCGCCCGAGTTCAGGCGAAGGATCGCCATGCCGGCATCGCGACCGACGAGCTGTGCGTAACCGCCAGCCGAACGTGCGATCTGACCACCCTTGCCCGGCTTCATTTCCACGTTGTGGATGATGGTGCCGACCGGGATGAATTGCAGCGGCATGGTGTTGCCGGGCTTTACGTCGACAGCCTTTTCCGAAGCGATGACCTTGTCGCCGGCAGCGAGGCGCTGCGGAGCGAGGATATAAGCCTTCTCACCATCAGCATAGGTCACCAGCGCAATGAAAGCCGTGCGGTTCGGATCGTATTCGATACGCTCAACGGTGCCTTCGAGATCGAACTTGCGACGCTTGAAGTCGACCAGACGATAAGTGCGCTTGTGACCGCCGCCGATGAAACGGGCGGTGATGCGGCCGAGGTTGTTACGACCGCCGCTCTTGGTCAGACCTTCCGTCAGCGTCTTGACCGGCTTGCCCTTGTAGAGCGAAGAGCGGTCGACGATGACCAGCTGGCGCTGGCTCGGGGTCGTCGGATTGAATGTTTTCAATGCCATTTTCTTAATCCTCAGAGACCGGTGGAGACGTCGATCGTCTGGCCTTCAGCCAGCGTCACGACAGCCTTCTTCACGTCCTTCTGCTTGCCGACAAAACCGCGGAAACGCTTGGTCTTGCCCTTGCGGAGCAGAGTGTTGACGGCCGTGACCTTGACGCCGAAGAGCGCCTCGACTGCAGCCTTGATTTCCGGCTTCGTGGCCGCCTTGGCGACATTGAAAACAACCTGGTTGTTTTCCGATACCAGAGTGGACTTTTCGGTGATCGCCGGCGAGACGATCACATCGTAGTGGCGAAGATCGGTCACTTGAAACGCTCCTCTAGAGCTTCAACGGCAGCCTTGGAAAGCACGAGCTTGCCGCGGCGCACGATGTCGTAAACGTTGATGCCCTGGATCGGCAGAACATCGATGTTCGGGATGTTCTGGGCAGCGAGCTTGAAGTTGCCGTCGAGCTCAGCGCCGCCGATGAAGAGCGCATTGGTCAGGCCGAGCGTCTCGAAAGTCGCGGCCAGAGCCTTGGTCTTTGCTTCTGTAGCAACGAGGTTGTCGATGATGATGACATCATCGGCCTTCAGCTTTGCCGAAAGAGCGTGACGCAGGCCGAGAGCGCGAACCTTCTTGGGAAGGTCATGCTCGTGGCTGCGGGCGACAGGTCCATGAGCCTTACCACCGCCGCGGAACTGCGGAGCGCGAGCCGAATGGTGACGAGCGCGGCCCGTACCCTTCTGCTTGTACATCTTGGCGCCGGTGCGCGCGACGTCTGCGCGGCCCTTTGCCTGGTGCGTGCCCTGCTGCTTCTTGGCAAGCTGCCAGCGGATGACGCGGGCGAGGATGTCCTGGCGGGGCTCGAGGCCGAAAATTGCGTCAGAGAGAGAAACCTTCCCTGCGTCTTTTCCCTCGAGGGTCTTGACGTTGAATTCCATTGGTCCGGCTCCCTTACTTCGCTGCCGACTTGACGGCATCGCGCACGATGATCCAGGCACCCTTGGAACCGGGTACTGCACCCTTGATCAGGATCAGACCGCGATCTTCATCGGTCGAAACCACTTCCAGGTTCTGGGTCGTTACGCGCGTCTGGCCCATGTGACCAGCCATCTTCTTGTTCTTGAAAACCTTACCCGGATCCTGGCGCGAACCCGTCGAACCATGCGAGCGGTGCGAAACAGACACACCGTGCGTAGCGCGCAGACCGCCGAAGCCGTGGCGCTTCATGGCGCCGGCAAAGCCCTTACCGATGGTCGTGCCCGTCACGTCGACAAGCTGACCTGCTGCGAAGTGACCAGCCTTGAGCTCGGTGCCAATTTCAAGCAGGTTGTCTTCCGAAACGCGGAATTCCTGGAGCTTGGCCTTCGGCTCGACGTTGGCAACGGCAAAGTTGCCGCGCATCGCCTTGGACGTGTTCTTAACCTTCGCCTGGCCAGCACCGAGCTGAACTGCGGTATAGCCATTCTTTTCTACAGTGCGCGTCGCGACGACCTGGCAGCCGTCCATACGCAGTACCGTTACCGGAACATGTTCACCTGCGTCGTTGTAGACGCGGGTCATGCCCACCTTCTGTGCAATCACACCTGAACGCATCGGTTCAATCCTTCCAAATCCGCTCGAGCAAAGCTCAGAGCTTGATCTCAACATCGACACCGGCGGCGAGATCGAGCTTCATCAGCGCGTCTACCGTCTGCGGGGTCGGGTCTACGATGTCGAGGAGGCGCTTATGCGTGCGCATCTCGAACTGCTCGCGGCTCTTCTTGTCGATGTGCGGGGACCGGTTGACCGTAAACTTCTCGATGCGGGTCGGAAGCGGAACGGGGCCCCGGACACTAGCTCCGGTGCGCTTCGCCGTCGACACAATCTCGCGCGTGGAAGCATCGAGAATTCGGTGATCGAACGCCTTCAGGCGAATGCGGATATTTTGGCCGTTCATTCGACGTTATCCTTGTCTTTGTTTCCCACGTGCCTGTCAGGCAGGACACGGGTTGTTCTTTTTCCTAAGGCGGACCACCGGTTTCAAAGATCGAGAGGGACACCGGAATGCGGTATCCCTATCCAGTCTTCAGGCCTTACGGCCACCTTATTGTTCGTTGTATTCCCCCGCTTCAGTGAACGAAGCAGGGCGCAAATCGCGCTCGCGCGCCATTTGCTACATTTTTATGTCATAAGCAAGCGGCTATCCGCCGCTTGCTTAAAAGATTTCCATGCAATCGGCGCAGACCAGGTCTGCGCCGAATTCCATTATTCTACGATGCTTGCAACGATGCCGGCGCCGACGGTGCGGCCGCCTTCGCGGATGGCGAAGCGCAGCTTTTCTTCCATGGCGATCGGAACGAT
>NZ_JBNDHT010000149.1:0-15876 GCF_056755115.1 Rhizobium sp. SVR5-2C
GGCCTTGGCGTCCTCGAGCTTGCTCGGGTCGCCCGTTGCCACGGCCTTCATCGCCGTCACTGCCGCCGTTTGAAGGGGCTGCGGGTCGGAGCCACCGCTAGCCTCGCGGATCTGCCGTTCGATATCGGCCATCGGATCGGTTGCGGCGGCAATCGAAGGCGCTGCGCTGGTCGCCGCAGTTGCTGCCGTCTTGCCAACGCCGCCGACCGCGCTCAAAAGGCCGCTGAACGCGCCGCCAACGAGTGTGCCAACCGAGGTCGTCAGGAGGTAGAGAATGACCAGCGTGGTGACGGCCCAGCAGGTGATGCCGTGGAAACCGCCTGTGGACTTGCTGGGACGGCCAGACAGCCGGCTTGCCGCATAGGCGCCGATAAACGAGGCGACGATGCCGGAAAGGACGAACCAGAGGCCGCCGATGATGGAGAAACTCGTCGCTGTAGGATTGTCCGATGTGGCTGGGTCGAGAACTGCAGCTCCAATTCCGACGCCGAGAAGATTGAGCAGGAACTGGGCCGCGAGTGCGAGAACGACGCCGGCAAACACTGCACCCCATGATATCTTGTTGATGGTGGCCGTCATCCGCGGGTCAACGGGGTTGACCGCATACGGAGTATCCCCCGGCAGGCGGGAGATGGATGGTTGGGACATTGTAGGAGCCTCCTTTTCGCGGTTCTGTGGATGCCAACTCCCGCTTCATCCGAATGTTCCAAGAAGTATTTCGCATCGGCTAGCGTGTAGCGGTCGCTTTCAGCGGCACCGATGCTGAGCAGGATGCAAAGGATGTGTCGAATGCCCGTGGCCTGATCGCGAAGGATTCAATGGTGACGCTGGGAACACGTATGTCCGCAAAGTTTGCTGCGACTAGGGCGACCGACATTGTGCCTGACCGCAATTTAATCCCGGAGAAAGACAGTGAGAGGCCCGCTGCCGTTTAGGCGATCGACTCCGCACATGGTGTCAACTCGGATAGGAGGTCGACCGCCCTCAATTCCGCGGATATGCGTTCGATGTAGGCGGTCGCGAAATCTCGAATTTTGCCATCAATCTGGAAATTTGAAATCACTCGAACGCCCCTAGAGGGCCCCCAGCGTGATGTGTCGCTTGTAGGAACGCCACAAAGACCCCGCAGAATTGACCGCGGGGTGTCTTCGTTGAGCCAGATTTTACTGGCAATTGCCGGCGGCATCTTTGACTTGGCCCTGAACGCAGTCGGAAGAATCTTGCTTGCCCTGGGAGTCCTTGTCTTTCTCGGTGCTCGTGCCGGGGGAGGAAGTACCGGAGCCGCTACCGGCCATGCTGCCAGATCCGCTACCGGAACCTGACGCGCCGCCGGACTGGCCAGAGCCACTTGTCCACCAGAACCACCAGTTCCACCAGAGCCGCCGCTGGCCTGAGCCATGGCCGAAGTTGCAAGGCCGATCGATAGCGAAGAGGCGCTGACGGACCTTCTCAAAAAGCTCGCCCCCGGTGATCGCCACATGAATAACCTTGAACATCAACTTTGGGGTTCCCCCCGTAGTCAAACTCTCTTCTCAGCCAGTCGAACATGGGTACGGGGTCGGCAAATCTCTTCCGCGCCGCGGCCTCTGCTTCGATCGTCTCACCGGAAAGCGTCATTTCTCGTTGCCGCTTGGGGTCGTGACCTGTGTCGGTCCGCCACCGTTTCCCGTAGGGGTCGGGTCGCGGGCGGTCGCAGTCGGAGGGGGCGACGTTCCGATTGCTGGATTATTGTCAAACGTTCCACTTCCTGCCGGGGTGTTAGGGACCGGATCAGCGCTTGTAGAAGCCGTTGGCTTTGCGTCGCGATCGATGCTTTCCCCCCATATTTCGGCACCTATCCACGCCACTGCAGCCAACGCGAGTGCGCAGACGAGCACCACAAGAACCGGCCTTCCGATAAGCCCCTGTCTCGTTCGCGCGGCGGTACTCCGCGTACGTTTTACCTGCGAAGGAGAATTGTCTTCAAGCTGATTTGTCATGGCGTCCTCGTTGAAACTGTGAGCTGGGTTGGTAATCCTCACGCCTCAACACGAGCGACGTCCGGTTGTTCCTGGGAGATGGCAAAAACACCACCGTAGACCGCTTGTGTTCCTAAATTCCCAGCGCGGACGACTTTCGACAGATGCCGCCAATTCCGGACCAGCATCGGCCTGTGAGCGGCGTGCAAAAGGTCATCGAAGATGCTCTTCGTTCGGCCGGTCTTATGGCCTGACCAACCTTCATCGTTTGACTGGGAAGCGACCGGCTACGAGGCTACATCGCCTTCGGCTTCCTGCTCCGAGTAGCGCTCGGAGAGGAACTTTCCCAGACCGCTGAGACCGTCGATATGATCGCAGAACGTGTTGATGGCGACGAGAAGAGGGACCGCCACCGACGAGGGATCTTGTGGCGGCGAAAGACGATCTCGACCGGATGTCAAGGAATCTCCCTTTGCTGCGGGAGGCGATCGCCGTGTCGTGGGGCATCGCCGGAGATGTTGTTGATTTCTCCGCATGCCTTGCAGTGGAAGGCGTTGCCTGGGGGCGTCCGGAGCCCAGGCACTGTACGAGCTTTCATCCTTCTTGTCCGCCCCGCTGCGCCCATTCGGGCGTCTGCTGACGCGTCAAGCGGCCTTCCTGAGATGCGGCTCCATGACAGTGCATACGCAGCAGCGGGAAAGCCCCCATCTTGTGAGGTCGCTACCTCCTCGATGGCGGCTATTCCCTCATGATCTGCCCACAAAAAAATTGCAGGCCAGAGGTTTCCACGAACCATCTCACCGCAGAGGAACCAATCTTCCGATCGATGGTTCGTGAGATGCGGCAGCCGCCGTCAACCATGCATGGGAGGATTCAATGTCAAACGAGTTTTCGGAAGGCGGGGCAGCGCCCTTGCGTCAGTCGCCACCACAAAGCGGAGAGCCCAATCCATCGACGACGAGCCCAGCGCAGTTGGGCGATCTTAAAGACAAGATCGCTGAGGACCTGAGCGGCGCACGCGAGACCATCAAGGAGGGCGCCGAAGCCGCGGTCGTCAAGGCGAAGGAGGCCGTCTCCGAGCAGACAAATTTTGCTGCCCGTCAGGTCGGCGGCATCGCAACCGCCCTTCAGAAAGTTGGCTTGGAGCTCGAAAAATCCGATCAATCCGAGGTCGGTCGATACGCCAGGCAGATCGGGAGTCGCGTGCAAAGTTTTGCAAAGCAGATGGAGGGACGCGACCTCGGCGAAGTAGCAACCATGGCCGAAGACTTCGGACGCAAGCAGCCACTAGCCTTTCTTGGAATCGCGGCATTGGCAGGGCTTGCGGCCAGCCGCTTTCTAACGGCCTCGGCAAGTCGACCGGCGAAGGCAAGCTCGCGACAGGAGAATACGGGTATTCAATCCGATTTTTCCACGAAGAGCGGAGGGCCTGCAAATGGTTAAACCGACCGAAAACATCCCGCTCTCCGAACTCGTGAGCGGACTCGTGGCCGATCTGACGGGACTCCTACGCAAAGAAATCGACCTCGCCAAGACCGAAGCTTCTGAAAAACTCACACAGGCGCTGAGCGGCATCGAGGTTCTAATCGTTGGCGTGGTGCTCGCGATCGGCGCCGTCGGCGTCCTACTGAGTGCGCTTGTCGGCGGCCTTTCATCCTTTTTGGTCGGCCAAGGCATGACGCAGCCGAACGCCAGCGCGCTTGCCGCACTTGTTGTCGGCCTCATCATTGCCCTGATCGCCTGGGCGATGGTGTCACGAGGCTTGAGCGCACTGCGCGGAAGCAACTTGAAGCTTGATCGCACGACGACATCGCTGCGCCGCGACGTCGATGCCGTGAAGGAGAAGATCTGATGGCCAACTCAATTGAAAAGACATCCTCCGATCTTCAGCGGGAGATCGACGCTGATCGGCAACGTATAGGAGATCGCATAGACGCCATTCAGGAGCGAATGTCGCCGGGGCAGCTCATCGATGAAGTTCTGGTCTACGCGAAGAGCAGCGGTGGGGGCGAGTATGTCAGAAATCTCGGCCAGGCTTTGAAGGACAATCCGGTACCGGTCGCGTTGATGGGCGTCAGCCTCGCATGGCTCATGGCAAAGCAACAATATCCGTCTTCGCCGGCCACTGCATCGAGCGCTGGTTTGGATGCTGACTATCCCCTTTATCAGGTCGAGGGACCTGTGCGGCGGATCGGCCCGCCGGAAACCGAAAACGGTGTCCGCTACAGCCATTTCGCCGACACCTCAGGGAAACGCTTGAAAGCCATTACCGACGATGCCGGACGCCGCGCCGGGCATTTCATGGACGACGCGGGAAAGACGTATCGGGGCTTTGCGGATGCCACAGGAAGGCAGATCGAGCAGATCGCCGACGAGACGGGAGCGATGTTTGACGCCGCGTCGGGATGGGCCTCGAAAACATGGGCTCAGGTCAAGGGCACCGCAAGCAATATCGGAACGCGCGCATCGGATGCTGCCAGCTCGATCTCGGAGCGCTCCACTTCGGCAGGAGCAAGCATGCAACAGCAGGCGAGCAAATTGAACGATGCCATTCTAACCCACTTCCGCGACCAACCGCTTGTCGGCGGCGCTCTCGCATTTGCGGTGGGCGCGGCGATCGGGGCGGCGTTGCCGCATACGGAAACCGAAGACGAGTATCTCGGCGAAGCCGCCGAGGCGGCGAAAGACATGGTTGCGGCCCAGGCGTCTTCGATGATGGATCAAGGAACAGAGATTGCATCCGACGTCTATAGCAAGGCTGTTTCAGCCGCGTCCGACGTTCATGATGCTGCCAAGGCTCGGGTGGTCGAGGAGGCCGACGCGTCCAAATCAGGGGTGCGCAAGGGGGAACCGCAATCCCAGTAAGAAGCGTTGCCAACCGCAATTACACCCTGCTGAAAAGGAACTGCCAGTGCCCATTGGTCCCCACATCAAGCTGTCGAGCGTCGCCACCCTCCTTGTCGCGGTGGGCGGCGCACTCGTCGCACTGACGGGGACGCGTGGAGACACGCCAGACGGATCAGGGGAGAACGAACTCGAGGCTGGCCGCGGAAGGGACGCAAGCGTCCCCGAGGCGATCCCTGTGAAAGGGCTGCGCGATGTCTTTTGGCGGGTGATCCACGAAGTCAGCGATGATCGTGTGACACTCATCGCCGCTGGGGTGACGTTCTACCTGTTGTTGGCTCTGTTTCCCTCGTTGTCGGCTCTCGTCGCGCTCTACAGGCTGATCGCCGATCCGGCCACCATCGGCGACCACCTGCAGGAGCTCTCAGGATTGCTTCCGCCGGGCGCTTTCGATCTCATCGCCGATCGCATCAAGAGCCTCGCCGAAAGCCGCAGCTCGACGCTTGGCATCACCTTCTTCGTGGGCCTTGCTATCGCCCTTTGGAGCACGCATAGCGGCACGCTCGCGGTCTTTGATGCGATGAACGTGGCCTATGAGGAGAGAGAAAAGCGAGGACTGATCAAGCTTAACCTCATAGGGCTGTGCTTCACTCTCGGCGCGATGATTTCTGCCGCCACAATGATAGCGCTGGTCGCCGTCATGCCTGTGGTGCTTTCCTATCTTTGGCTCGACCAATTCAAGGAGCACATGGCCCTGTTTCTGAGGTGGCCTTTGTTGCTTTTGATCGTCGCCGCAGCGGTCACCGCCGTCTACCGCTTCGCCCCAAGCCGGCAACCCGCCAAGCTCCGTTGGATGACGTGGGGTGCCGCTCTCGTAACCGTCTCGTGGTTTGCAATGTCGCTGGGATTTTCGTTCTACCTAAACCACTTCGCCAACTACAACGCGACCTACGGCGCCCTCGGCGCGCTGATCGGCTTCCTGGTGTGGATATGGCTGTCGATCGTCATCCTGATCCTGGGAGGCGAGCTGAACGCGGAACTGGAACACCAGACGGCGAGGGACACCACCACGGGAGCGCCGTTGCCGATGGGATCACGCGGAGCCTATGTGGCGGACACCCTTGGCGAGACCGCAGACCGGCTGCGCTGACCAGCACGGACGCCGCCTTCGCAGCCAGTTAGTCCGGAAGCGTAAGTTCGCCCCATCTCCTGCGTGCCGCGCCTTCGACCCGCCCGGCCCCGTGGTCGCGGTCGTTTGTTTCGAACGCGGGGATCAGAGGCGCCCCGTTAAGAGTTCCAAGCTGTTTTAAATTGAGGGAACGAACTGCTAAGTCGCGGCTTTCCTTTGAGCCGAACAAAGGAGACGGATCATGGGAAGCACATCGGACAAGATCAAAGGCAAGACGAACGAAATCGCTGGCAAGGCGCGTCAGGGGGTCGGCAAGGCCGCCGACAATCGAGAAGAGCAGGCAAAGGGCAGCGTTCAGGAAGCCAAAGGCAAGGCCCAGGTCGCCAAGGGCGAGGCCAAGGACGCCGTCAAGAAGAGCATCGACAAGGCGTAGCCACAAGCAATCCAGCACAGTCCCAATTCAGCCCGCGCTCGTCGCGGGCTCGTTCCACGAAAAGAGGGCGATATGAAAGTCATCGCTTTCGTCACTACGGTCGTCACGCTCGGCTTCTCTCAGGAAACGCATTCGCCCAGGCTGCCGAGGATCCGGCAGTGAACGCATGCAGGTCCACCGGCCTTCTCGCGCTTCAGGAAAGGTCGCCGGAGATCACGGATCTTGTCATGGACACGGAAAGCCTGGCGATCAGCAAGGCCGACACGAAGGTCGAGGACGTACCCATTAAGACCGTCATTCTTGGCGAGGCGTACATCGCTGGAAGGAAAAGACCGGTTCGTCTGCCTGCTCGGCGACAAGGGCAAGGTCCTGCTGACCTTCTTCACCGCCCAGTAGACCATGAGAAGCCGGACAAATTAGCAGGGCGAGGTCGCCAGCTTATCTGGCTGGGAAACGCGGCGTCGGGCGGACATACCGCGCAATCCGCTTGCGGTCGCTAAGTCACAACATTCCGCCGAAGCAGGACAGTTTGAGGTTATGAAACGGAAGATCGCGCAGCCAGAGGCACACCGATATCGTACAGGCTCGGGGTGTCCTGAGGAGTAGCCTTCAAGTCCGGGAGTTGATCCATGACTGCGACTTTGGTTTCGCTCAGCGGCTCACGGGTGGTCGGATCCGGTGGCGGTGAAATAGCCTTCAAACTCATCCTCAAGCTCACCGCAGATCGTATTCCGCGAGCAACTTGTTAGGGTCTCCTTCGACGCGCAGCTTGTCGCGGAACCTAACGGCGTCGGCATAATTCTCGACGGCCTCTGTCCACCAACGGGCGGTGCCTGCACGGCAACGGAGATGGGGCGGCTCACCAGAAGCGTCGCCAAGCCGTACCGGAATTTGTCGAAAGGTCTGTATTCCATGCTCCCAAAACCGTTCTACGGTGGATTTTAGCGCTGACCTCAGATGTTTGGGAGAATTCTGAGGGACCCATTGAAGCCTTAGGTATCCCCCTTGGTGCCCTTAAGGAAACCCCTGCGTCTCAAGTCTCGGTGATTCAACATAACGGCCACTTCGTTTGCCACCTTCTCACTTAGGTTGTCGATGACCAGCCCAAAGACCTCGGCCGGTCGACCCGTGAAGATGTCGATCACCGACCAATAGGGACCGCTGATGTTCTTCCTCACTTTGTACCTGAGGTGTGGCATAGGGTCCTAACTTCGACCCGGAATGTTTGTTGCAAATTTCAGCCCAATCATACATGCAGCACGCCCGGTGCCGCCGGTACGTCAACTCGCGCTTCTGTCCGCTTGGCGGGCAGGAGTGAAGCAGGACCATACGAGGATTATTCACGTGTGAGGCTCCGGCCAAGATAGCCAGTTGCTCCGGCTCTCGCACGCCCTCACGGCGTCCTTGTCCTTCTCGAGCCGTGCTCGCGGCAGAGCCTATCCAGCATATCTTTACAGACGACGACGTCATGGACGCCAGCGGCTGGCTGCCGCCGCGCGATGTTCCGGTACGGTGGCGTACGGTCGGAAAGCCATCCGTGAACGAAGCATTACGCTGCTTGGTACGGCAGCGGACATAAGCTGTGAGGAACCCGCCTGGCCGTCAAAGTTCGGCGACGAGAGGTTCCCATGATACGCCAATTGACAAAGGGACCAAAAGCCGCGTCCCTACAACAGACAGATGGCTCCTGGTCAGTTTTCGATACGGAAACCGGTCTGCCTATCGAGGCGTCGGGACGGAAGCTCACTGGTTTGGCGCGTGAGGAGGCCGACGACATAGCTGCGCAGCTTAACGCGGCTTTTATCGACCACATCTCCGATACTGATGTGGAACACTGAAGGAGCAACGTAGTTGGGTGGAGCTAACCGAAGCTAAATGGAAGGATCACCCAATGCTTTTGAAACTCATCACGGTCTCGGCACTTTCGATCGGTCTTGCAACGTCGGCGATGGCTCAGACTAGCGGCGGCTCGGGCGGGACGGGCGGTTCCGGGAGCACTGGTGGTTCTGGTACCACCAGCGGTTCCGGCACCACCGGCGGTTCTGGCGCCGTTTCAGGTTCGGGCGTCTCAGGCACTGACAACTCAGCTACAAGCACATCCAACACCGAGAAGGACTCCCAGGGCAAGAAAGATTCTTCGGACTGCGTTCAGGGGCAAACAACAACCAATAATGCGACCAAGACGGCGCCTGGGGTAGCCGCAGACGCTGGGGGTAATTGCCAATAACACAAATCGGCCGGTCCAAGAGAAAGCCCCGCGGAGAGCCTGCGGGGCTATCGCATCGGCAGAGTTCGATCAAGCTTTCACGCATCTTCATTTTCATAGGTGTGACCGAGGTCAGCGCCTCGACACCTTCGATGTCCACTTTGGAAAGCTGTTCGACGAAACCGAGAATGCGGTTCAGCTCGCAAACTAAGCGGTTTGCCTCTTCTTCCGATACGGCAATAGGGGCAAGACGCGCAACGCGCTTAACGGTGACAAAGTCGACAGCCATGGCAGGCCTGCGAATATACAACTTCAACCCGCTATGCTTGGCGTAGAAGAAGGCCCGCCAACGCGGGGCAGTCTGATCCAGAGGACCGCGCGGCCTTCCATAAAGGGCGCGGAAGGGTCAAAGCAGTGATTTGCTCGCCACGCGATCCCAATCTAAACAACGACATGGTGGGAGAGCTGTCGGCGCGAGCTGGGTCATGTCAGCAACTACCACCGCAACCGTTAAGGCGACACTTCCCCTGCGCCTGCACTACGCGGAGTCCTTCCGCCACTGGCGTGAACGCTTCATGGCTAACCGTCAGCGCATTGCGACACTCTATGACGAACGGTTTTGTCGCATGTGGGAATTCTATCTCGTTCTGTGCGAGATCGGATTCCGCTTTCGCTCGATAGGGTGTTTGCTTGCCAAGCGGGCAGACGCCGTCCCGTTGACTCGTGATTACATGGTGAACTCGGAACGGACTCATAGTGCGATGGCAAGCTCTCGCATACGGGCAGCGGAATGAGGCGGCACCACTAGCAAGTGCCCGACGTGGACGCCGCACCGTCGGAAACATTTGGTGTAGCGAATAGGCGCGGCCGAAGCCGCGCTTGGTCATTTCATCGGCTTGACGATTTGCGCAGCCTGCTTGGCAAGGCGTAGCCCTTTCGAGGACGGAAGCTTAATCGCCAAGGGAAGGCTGAAAGAGCTTTTGGCTGACAAGGGCTTGCGTGTGGAATGGAGTGGTGTCGTCGACAAGACGCCGTCACATCGGCCGCTGGTGAATATCTATCGAGCGAATGGCCAGGAACTCGGCCAGGCTATTGAGGGAAGGATTTGCTCGAGAATGGCGGCCGGGCATCGAAACGACTGGTGCGGAGAGTAAGCGGGGCCGGAGCCCCGCACGATTATGCAAGTCGCGACGGTTTCAAAATGCCAAGCAGGATGTGGATTTGAGGGACAACACGAGCGCAACCTCCTTCGCCCTCCTCTTGTTCCAGAAACGAGGCCGCCCCAAGACTTCCTGAACCATCTCTCAGCCTCTTCCCGGACTTCTGACTCTGCTAACTGATCGCCTCGTTCTGTCTTCCGAGACGCTTGAATCTCGGCCTGCCGAATTGCCGCGCGTCTCGCCTCTAGGAGGGCGATATTTTTTGAGTTTGATCCATCCCGGCTTCCAGAACATGCCTCTTGTTCTCCCCATTCTGAATGCCGACACAGCCGACCCCGTGTGAGCCATGCGCCGATGAAAGGCGTTATGTCATTCTTCAGCACAGAAAAATTTACAGGAAGATGGGTCGATCCGAAAGTTAAAGGTTTGCTGGAAGATCAGGGAGAGCCGCGCGAGCCCGGCCGGAGAATGTGGCTGCAGATGGGAATGGCTATGCTTGGAGCGATTGCCGGGGTCATCGGTAGTTTGGCGGGGCTGTTCGCCCTTCTCGGCTGAGGCTCACGCATAATGCTTATTGCCCAGGAACAAACGGGCTCTAGATTCCGAGTTTATTCTGGGAACGAGCCATGAGCAAAAACCGTCGAGAGTTTTGGGGAGCTTTCACACGCCGGCCACCGTCACCAAGGATCGCTGCTGACGTGGACGACCCCGCCCTAATTTGCGCATCTGCGGTTTCCCTTTCCACATCAGCACTCTTTTCGGCGCTGATGCTGCATCTGGAACAAAAGGGCATCCTGTCCGCCGAGGATCACCAAGCAATTTATCAGTTCGCAGTCTCCCGGTTGGACACCGATCCAGCCGACGACGGCGGCGTGACAGAGCTTGCGCGCGAGATTATCGAACAGCAGCTTCGGCACAATTGAGTACGCTACCAGACCGGAACAGCAGCGGCATCTCGACGTTAAGTGTTTGGGATCGCGTGGAAGCAACTCACTGCTCTGTCCCTTCCTTGCCCTTTGGAAGTCCGCGCGATGCTTTCTTCGTCGAATTGCCCTGCTTCGGCAGGGCTTCTTTGACCGTAGTGGTACCACCGGGCCTTGGATCGCCTGGTTGGTTTAATCGCACTTGATGACTTGATGGCCCCGGTTGGCGCTTTAACTACTTTATTGCTGTTACCCCCCGAGTACAGTGCGATGCACGGCACGTCCAAGATCCACCTACGCGTCGTGGTGCGCGAACGGGGCCCGGTGACGAAGCGACAACTGAGGCCGACCAAGCTGCGCTGGGAAAGACTCCCTTCGTGATAGCCCGACGTTCTCGTCGAACATGTCGTCGGAACCTAATCGTGCAATGCGAGTTGTCGGCTCACGGACGTGATTGCGTCCCGAGAATGAGGAGACACCAATGAAAACACTGATTTTGGCAGCGGCGCTCATTGGAGTGTCGGCGCTGACGGCTGTCGCGCAGACGGCAGCCCCTTCCAGTGATCCGAACACCTCAGCCGTTGCAACCCCCGACAGCAAGAACCCGAAAGCACCGGTTCCAGGCGCAAACAGCTTCACTGAGGCACAGGCCAAGGAGCGCATAGAGAAGGCGGGCTATATCGACGTTATCGGGTTAAAGCTCGATGACAAGGGTATTTGGCAGGCCTCAGCGGTGAAGGAAGGGAAACCAGCCAAAGTCGCTCTCGACTACCAGGGCAACGTCGTCGCCATGTAATTGGCCCAAGGCGAACTGCTAAAACACTAAGGAGAACACGAATGAGAACCGTGACTGGACTTTTTGACGATTACAATGATGCTACCGCCGCTGTGGAAGCGCTCGAGGATGCAGGCGTTCCCTCCGATGACATCAGCATTGTCTCGAACAATGCCGATGACCGCTACGCGAAGGATCATTCAGGGGCGGCCGAAGGCGGAGTCACAGGTGCGGGGCTCGGCGCTCTTGCCGGCGGTGCAGGCGGCCTGCTCACGGGTCTGGGCATCATGGCGATCCCAGGCGTCGGCCCCGTCGTCGCGGCAGGCTGGCTCGCCGCCACCGCGGTTGGTGCGGCCGCCGGAGCCGTCGCTGGCGGAGCAGCAGGCGGATTGATCGGCGCCCTCACCGATTCCGGCGTTTCGGAAGCCGATGCTCATGTTTACGCAGAAGGCGTCAGGCGCGGGGGATCGCTTGTCACGGCGAGGGTCGACGATGCCCTGGCTCCGGAGGCGGCGGCTATTCTGAAGCGGTCGAACTGGATCGACCCTGTTGAACGCAGGACGGCCTATGAGCAGGAGGGCTGGACGAGATTTGATGACACGCTCGATCCGTACGGACCTGAACAGATTGAGGAGGAACGACGCCGCTATCGCCGTTCGCCGACCGTCTGATCTCTGCGAGACGGTGGCTCTTCGGACTCGGCGCAACCCGGGCTGGCAGGCCGTTTCGCACGCTCGTCAACACCAAAGCGATGCCGATGAAGCTTTCGGTGTGCTGCTGACCATCGGCTACCGCGTTCTAGCAGCAGCTCCCTGGCTGCGTTGGCGTTCACAGATACAAATTTCGGATCGGTTTTCTGAACAATTCGACGCCTCGTTTGTTGGGAACTGTCTCCTCGGAAATGGCGCTATCATTAGCAACCGGCGGAACTCCCGCGTGATGCATGTGAAGATGGATGACGATCGTCACATTCTGGCGAGACGGGACTCGCTGGCGACAGTACGCGTCGTCAGGACGCGCTCGGCCGATGGCGAGGAGGTCGAGGAAGCGCCATGCAATATGCTCCTTGGAAACGCAATCCTTCACCTGGAAGCTCGACGAATCGACAACCATAGTCAATGATGCAAGCGTCATTTTAGAGGGCCTGACGCTCGATTATAGTACATGCCGAGTCCTTTCCAAGAAATTTGGCGGCTGATTGGCCGTCAAGGAATAGTCAAGACGGCGCAATCGGAGCGAGTTTCTGGATAGCGCACTCGGACTATCGAAGCGTTCATGACCGAATTCACCCGGAAAGCCTTATCATAGTCGTTGGGACTTCTTTTTGACCGTAGCACAGATCCGTGAACACTCCGGCACAATCGATGTTGAAATAATGGGTAGCGGAGTTTTCCAACGAACCGCGCGCCCTCTGGCCTTGCATCCAAGCCCTCGGAAGCCCTGCAGGCCAAGCTCAATTCCATGTCGTTTGCAAGTTGTCGGCGTCGCTAGCACCTTTGGGCTAGTATACCTAGGTTAGACCTTCTGGCATTGTGCCATCGGGACGGGGTAGTCTGGGGTGAACCGGTTCCACGCTGAAGGTTTTTTCTGAAGGCGATCCCTGCAGTGCTGCTGAGGCTCGTCTTAGAAGTAAGGCGGGCCTTTGTTGCACATCGTCCGCCAGAAGCTGATAGCGGGCGTCGGCGACTATTCATTTTGATCCTCGGAACGATCGGACGCCCGTGGCGTTTGCCATGCAAGGAGTGTGATATGAGGGAAAAAGGGAAGAAGATCGTTGAAGCAACGGTGAAGGTCGGCGGTAAGCGCGTGCCGGTCGGGATCATGAATGTGGGACAGGCGCTAGATATGCCAGCAGAGGAAGGGATGAAGTTCAGCCATCCCGATAGGAAGCCGGGAGAGACCGACGTTCTCCTTAGCCGAAAAGAACTAAAACAAACCGTAAAGCGCGGAAATGACACGGGCTGAGCGCGCGGATGAGCTCCCATGCCCGGCGCAGCGAGAACAGGGGCTCTCCCCGTCGCTTCACCGGAACATAGTGGAGCTTCGATCGTTTAACCAAGTGAAATCGTGCGGTAATCTTCGTGGATTCCTTCCGTTACCCTCATACGGAAAGGCCTGCGATTCCACCTTGTAAACGCCAAACTTCCCCGCTCTGACGGGGCTTCTCTTTTGGGGCTGGGTCTGTCAAGCAAAAGGTTATGCTCCGCGTCGCCGCGGCGCAGTTACGGTCATTGTAATAGTTTAAGAGTGACGGCTCTGGCACGCCGGATAGTAATGAGCGCCCGCCAGGGCTCTGGCTTCTCTTCGAGGTCGGCGCGTGACCGCTTCATGATCGGGTCGGATGGAGAGGCATCTCAATCTTTTTTCCGAAACTGTTAGCTCTAAGCTGACGTCCAGCCCCGCCTCGAGATTGCCTACCCACTCGTCCCTGAACGGGACTTCTATCCGCGGCGAAGCGGAACCCTTAACTCAATCTATCAGGCGGCCCTGGCCTCCCAGCGATAGGGTGTGTTGTCGACCCACATCCGATGCAGAATGATTGCCAGGCGTCGAGCCACCGCCACGGTAGCCTTCGCAATGCCTCGCCGACGAGCGATGGTGAGGCCCCACGCCTTCAACGGCGAGTTCCGCTTCGAGTTTCGCAGCAGGATCCCGGCGGCTTCGACCGGCGCCCATCGTATCGCGGCATCACCGCATTTCGAAATGCCCCGATCCCGATCGATCTCACCGGATTGATAGCGCGAGGCGTCAATCCGAAGTGGGTAGGAACGGAGCGCGACCGGCGGAACCGCACCAGTTCGTCGACGCCGGCCCGAAAACTCAGGGGGGCCATCGGCCCGACGCCGGGTGCCGTCATCAGCAGCTTGCAGGTGTCGTCGCTCTCGGCCAGCCGTTCCATGGCCCTTTGCAGGTGCCGAAACTGCTCTCTCAGCACGCGGCGAAGGTGCCGCGCACAATTACGCGCGGGGGTGGACCATGAACTTGGGGCAGCCGGACGTTTCCAAGTCTTGATGCGAAGAGAGGCTTTTAGCATGTCAATGTGCCCAGCTATAGCCCCCCTTTGCGGTCAGGCGTTATTTCGTCGAGGCGACCACTAGCCGGGTCAGCATGTCGATCTGCTCTTGTTGCTGTGCGACCAGGGCTTTGACGTCCGTGTTCCGCAACTCGTCAAGCTTGTCATGGAGAGCCATGATCTCGATTTCCGCTTTCAGATTAACCTCGTAATCATGGGATGCGTCGACACGGTCCTTTGCAGCGTGCCGGTTCTGGCTCATCATGATGACAGGCGCTTGAACGGCCGCCAGCATCGAGAGGATCAGGTTCAGAAATATAAACGGATAGGGATCAAAAGCGTGCGAGGCTGCGATCAAATTGACGGCCACCCAGATGGCGAGCGAAACGGCGAAGATTATGATAAATGTCCAAGAACCGCCGAATTCCGCGACCTTGTCTGCCAATCGTTGAGCCGAGGTAAGCTTCTCGTCAAATGACTGATTTGCATCGCGGGTAATTGCCCTTCGTGAAACCAGTCGGCGGAAAACCGCTTGCTCCCGCTCCGTCAGTAGCTCGAACGGCTTTCCCAGGTATCGGTTGGCACCAAGCGAAATTTCCTGCGCAGATATTTCGCGCACTATCTCTGCAGACATGATCTCCTCCGGACGTACAAAGTTGTCGCGACTTCAGGGAGTTCGCGCCCTTCAAGACGCAACGAGTTCCCTGCCAGATATCTGAGCAATCGAGATGCTGAAGAAGATCGGAGCCTCCTTATCCTCCGAGCCGGTGCCCGGCTTGGAGGAGCCGGGCTCCCACCACAATGAGCGCTTTTGCAATAGAGACCAGGCGTAAAGACGTTCGTTGTGCCGCTCCGCAGTGTCCGGCAGTTCCTGGTAGGTGCCTTGAACGACGACGCTCTTCCAACGGTGATGTTCGCCGCTTTCCTCCACCTGAAGGCATGCGTTCGGATTGCTACGCATCCAATCTACCTTTTGCCCCGCCAGGGAAAAGACATAGAGCTTTTCCGCATCGAACGCATAGTGGACGGGCACGACGTAAGGTCGGTTGTCGTGGACACAGGCAAGATGCCCAACATTTCCGTGCGCAAGGAGTTCCCGGCTTTCGCGCTCCGTCATTTCTCTCACGCCCATTGATGGTCCTCCTAGCTCTGAAACTCGGGTATGGAACGGCGCGATGCTCGGCGCTTGTTTGAAGGGGCAATGGTTTTCGCCGCTGCGTCCCGGTCCATGTTCTGGAATGTTGCCTCGAAAAGCTCCTGCGCATAGGCAATCGCAGAATCGGAATCCGAGGATGAGAGCTTGATGTCTTTGCATTTCAACCGCATCGCACGGCGAATGGCCGACAGCGCCTGTTGGGCTGCATATTTGTCACCGGCTTTCACGAGCAGGCTCAACGAGGTCATTGCGACAACCTCCAATACCGTTATACGGCCC